>CADARO010000041.1 GCA_902790345.1 uncultured Eubacteriales bacterium
TGGGCAGGGCCCGGTGGTCCAGCGCCATGGCGCAGCTCCTGAACCCCATCTCTTTCAGGCGGACGAGGCCCCTTTCGGGCCAGTCCGCCTTTTTTTCGCCCAGCCGCGCCCATGGCAGCTGGAACACCGTGCCCATGCTCACCCGCACGGCCCGCCGGGCCAGCGGATCGCAGCAGCCGGGGGTGAGCAGCGCCCCGTCCATGCCCAGCGCGGCGGCGGAGCGTATGATGGCCCCCACGTTGGTGGGGTCGGCGATGTCCTCCAGCACCACGATCCGCCGGGCGCCCGCGCAGACCGCCTCGGCGGAGCGGGGCGCGGGGCGGCGCATGGCGCACAGCACCCCCCGGGTGAGCTGATAGCCGGTGAGGTTTTCCAGCAGGTCGTCCTCCGCCGTGTACACCGGCGCGCCGCCGCAGCGTCCGATCAGCGCCGCCGCCTTGCCCTGGATGTGCCGCCGGGCCATCAGCAGGGACACCGGCTCACAGCCCGCGTCCAGGGCGTGGCCTATGACCTTCTCCCCTTCGGCGATGAACAGCGCCTGATCGGGGGCTTGCTTCGCCCGCAGCTGGGGCTGGGTCAGCCGGGCGTACACGTCCAGCGCGGGATCGGAGAAATCGGTGATTTCGATGATGTTCGGCATGATCGCACCTCGCTATCTGTCCGCCGTGAGCACATAGTCGCGCATCTCCCGGATGAAGCCGGCCCCCTCCAGCCAGGGAACGAGGGCGGCGGGATAATCCTTCACCGTGAGGATGCGCAGGTGGGGGTATATCTTTCCCGCCCGAAACGCCGCCGCCAGCGCGGTGACGGCGGCTTCGTTGGCCCGGGGCGCGCGGAGCACCGCTCCCTGCCGCTCCGCGATGAGCGCGAGCCTGCCCGCCTCCAGCACCACCACCGTGCCGGGCACGCAGAGAAACGCCTCTTCCCCGCTCCGATCCAGCGGCAGTATCCGGCCCCAGGCCTGGGCCGGGTCGGCGGCGCACAGGCAGAGGCACCCCGCCTCCGGCCGGCGCAGCCCCTCGCTGATCCGGTCGAAATCCTTCGCCCGCACGAACTGCGCCCCGGAAAGGCCCCGCACGAAGTAGCCCCGCCGGGCCTCGCCGGTGTATTCCATGCGGCGCAGCAGCGTGAGCGCCTCCGAAAAGGCCAGACCCTCGGCGGAGGCGGTCTCCCGGCAGAGGATGGCCCAGCGGTCGAAGGCGCGGTCCAGCCGGGCGGAAAGATCCTCCCCCAGCATGGGTCGGGCCAGCTCCCATCGGCCCCCGTCGGTCTGGGCCATTCTGGCCCGCACCCGCCGCTTCGCGCTGGCGGAAGGGGCCGGCGTTCTCAGCGGCGCCAGGCTGTCGCACACCACGTCCCCGGCCAGCGCCATGCGCTTCAAAACCTCCCGCACGGGCAGGCCGTGCAGCGCGGCGGTCAGGGCGTAGGTGAAGCTGGCGCCCCGCTTCATCAGCAGCGCCCGCACCCGCGCGGCCTCCTCGGAGGAGTCCCGGGCGGGGGGCTCGGCGTCCCAGTCCACCTGATCGGCGGGGAAAAACGCCAGTCTGGCCCCGTCGTCGCTGAGCCGCCACACCGCCTCGCCGGCGGAGAGCAGCTCGTCCAGCATGGCCTCCCGATAGGCGCTGGTGCGCGCGGGCAGCACCGTGCCCTCCCACAGCCCCACAGGCAGATACAGCCCGTACAGCCGCCGGATGGCCGCGGCCAGCCGCTCACGGGGCGACCCGGCGAATTCGGCCTGCCAGCGGGGCAGCAGCGCGGCGTAGGCGGCGGGCTCCGCCGTCTCCACGGCCCGGCGGCGGGCGGACAGGGTGAGCCGCTGGGCCCGGCGGTACACCTCGGCGTGGATGAACACGCCCTCCTCGGACACCACGGCCCCTTCCCCCGCCAGCGCCTCCAGGGCGGCGAGGACACGGGTTTCATTCAGATCGTAGCGCGTGGCCAGGCCGGCGGCGTCCTGAGCGCCGCGATAGCGCAGGCACCGGCGCAGCACCCGGCGCAGGGCGTCGTCGTCCTCCTCACGCAGCGCCGCGTCGTACAGCGCCTCCTGCTCGGCGGCGATCCACAGGCCCGGCTCGATGTAGGCCGCGCGGCCGGTGTCCAGCAGGGCGCTCATCCATTCATAGGGCGCGTCCGTCTCGTCGGCGGTCAGGTCGCCCTCGATCATCAGCTTCAGGTGCTCCTCCGCCGGGCGGATGGCGGGCTGATCCTCCCCCTCGGGCAGGGCGATGGACCGGGCCGCGTCGGGGGTGGGGGCGTATTCATACATCATCTCCGCCTCCACCTGGCGGCGCAGCGACAGTGTCATGGGCGAGGGCCGGTTGCCGCTGGCCCGCTCCACCAGCCGGACCCGGCCGGCGCGGATATCGCCCAGCAGCTTCATGAGGGATTCGGCGTCGATAGACCGCTCCAGCACGTCCCGGGCGGTCTCGGCGAGGATCGGGTGGTCGGGATGGGCGCTGGCCCGGGCCAGGGCCTCCGCCCCCCGCATGCGCTGCACCCACAAGGGCACGCGGCCGCCGGGCCGCACCCCCATCATCAGGGCGCGGTCCATGTTATAACGGAAGGAGATGGTGAATTGGGCCGTGGCGGGCACCTCCCGCCAGAGGGTGGATCGGGCCTTCTCCGGATCCAGGGATTCCAGCAGCCCCCGGGGCACATCATTGCCCGTCACGTGCAGCAGCACCCCGTCGTCGTCATACCACACCCGCACGTCGCCCCGGGTTTTCTCCACCGCCGCCGCGCGCAGCAGCACGGCCAGCCCCTGATTGACGCGGCCGCCGTAGGGGCAGTGCAGCATCATCTGGTGCTCGCCGGACTGATCCTCGAAGTACTCCTGAACCAAGGTTCGGTCGGTGGCCAGGCAGCCGGCGGCCTCCAACTGGTCGCGCAGATACGAGGCGATGGTTTCGGCGGCGTTTTCGTCGCCGGTGAGGGCGGCCAGATGCCGGGTGAGGCGGCCGGCGTAGTGGGCCTCCTCCATGTCGCGCAGCATTTTCCCGAACAGCGCGCCGGTCTCATAGCCCCGGCCCAGGCCGTCGCCCCGCCAGAAGGGGGATTGGGCCCCTTCACCGGAGGCCGGGCGCACGATGACCCGATCCCGGGTGATTTCCACGATGCGCCAGGCGAAGGCTCCCAGGAAGAACCGGTCGCCCAGCCGCGCCTCGAACACGAACTCCTCCTCCAGCTCACCCAGCCGGGTGGTTCCGTCTTCCAGATACACGGCGTACATGCCCCGATCCGGAATGGTGCCGCCGGAGGCCAGGGCCAGCATGCGGGAATATGCCCCGCCGCGCACGGTGCCGTGGATGCGGTCGTAGTCCACCCGGGGCGACACGGGCCGGTCATCCTCGTGCTCGTCGTCGCCGGAGAGCATGCGCAGCACCGCCTCCAGCCGCTCCCGGGTGAGGTCGCGATAGGGCGCGCAGCTTCGCGCCACGGAAAGGGCCTCCTCCACGGTGTAGTCCCCCGCCGCGGCCATGGACACCAGGTGCTGGGCCAGAATGTCCAGGCACAGGGTGGGCGGCTCCAGCGTCTCGATGGCGCCCCGCTTCATGGCCTCCGCCATCATGGCGGAGAGCAGCATCTCCTGCTTCATGCGGGGGTAGAACCGCATGGCGCTGACCGCTCCCGGCCGGTGCCCCGCCCGGCCCAGCCGCTGCACCGCCGAGGCTACCCGCTGGGGACAGCCCACCTGGATCACCAGGTCGATCTCCCCCACGTCGATGCCCAGCTCCATGGATGACGTGGCGCAGAGCACCTTCAACCGGCCCGCCTTCAGCGCCCGCTCGGCCTCCAGCCGCTGCTCCTTGGCCACGCTGCCGTGGTGTGTGCGGGCGTAGCCCTCGCCGCCCAGCTGGTTCACGCCGGAGGCCACCTTTTCCGCCGTGGCCCGGCCCTCGCAGAACACCAGCACCGTGCGCCCGGCCTCCGCCGCCTCATAGATTGCCCGGCAGATTTCCGGCCACACGGAGTGCTCCGGCAGGGGATCCAGCCCCGGCGCGGCCGCCAGCACCCGCACGCCCGTCTTCTTTTCGATGGCCGGCGCGATGATTGCCGTGTCCGGCCCGCCCAGGAAATCCGCGGCCGTTTCCAGCGGGCGGATGGTGGCGGACAGGCCCACCCGCTGGATGGGCCGGCCGGCCAGCGCGTCCAGCCGGGCCAGGGAGAGCAGCAGATGGGTGCCCCGCTTGCCGTTCAGGATGGCGTGGAGCTCGTCGACGATCACGGTGTCGGCGGTGCCGATCATGCGCTGGCCGTTGGCCGTGGTGAGCAGCAGGTAGACGGATTCCGGCGTGGTGATGAGGATGTGGGGCGGATGGCGCAGCATTTTCTGCCGCTCGGAGGCGGTGGTATCGCCGTTTCGCACAGCCACCCGCAGAGGCGCGCCCAGGCCCTCGATGGGCCGGGCGAGGTTCTCGCGGATGTCGTTGCCCAGGGCCTTGAGAGGCGAAATGTAGATGGCGTACACCCGCTCCTCCAGCTTTCCCACCCGGGCCAGGGCGGCCAGCCGGTCGATGAGCATGAGGAAGGCGGTGAGGGTCTTGCCGGTGCCGGTGGGGGCGCTGATGAGGACGTTGCCGCCCCGGGCGATGGCCGGCCAGCCCGCCCGCTGCACGGCGGTGGGCTGCCCCACGGCGGATTCAAACCAGTTCGCGGTGGATTCGTGAAAGAGCGTGCGCCAGTCTTCGTTCATGCGCGGCCTCCTGGATGAACATGTGTTTTCTTTCATGGCTATAGTAAACCACGAAACGGGCGGAATGTCAACCGGGAGAGGGGGGGCGCGCTGAAGCGCGAGAGAAGAGAGAAGGGAGAAAAGAGAAGAGAGAAGAGATTGGTTTGCGGGAATTTTGGGGTTTACGAGGGGATGGGGAGGCGGTATAATGGGTTCATTAAAGAAACGGAGGGACGGGGCATGACGCCGAAGGAACTGCTGGATATACTGTCGGTGGCGGCGAAGCTGAAGATCAGCCCGCGCCACTGCTTCACGGAGCCGGGGCGGCGGGAGAGCGTGGCGGACCACAGCTGGCGGCTGGCGCTCACCGCCATGCTGCTCTCGGGCGAGCCGGAATTCGCCGATTACGACATGAACCGGGTGATTCGCATGGGGCTTATTCACGACCTGGGAGAGGCCTTCACCGGCGACATTCCCACCTTCCTCAAGAGCGAGGCCGACGGCCAGGCGGAGTCGGACATCCTCACCCGCTGGATCGAGGGCTTTCCGGAGCCGCAGAGGAGCGAGTGGCTGGCGCTGTGGGCGGAGATGGAGGCGCTGGAGACCCGGGAGGCGAAGCTATACAAGGCGCTGGACAAGCTGGAGGCGGTCATCGCCCACAACGAGTCGGACATCGCCACCTGGCTGCCCCTGGAATACAACCTGCAACTGACCCACGGCCGGGAGCAGGTGGCGTTTTCGCCCTATCTCACGGCGCTCAAGGCGGCCATCGACGAGGTGACGCTGGATAAAATCAACCGGGAGGGACAGAAGTGATGGAATACTGGGACGTATACGACGAGCATTTGACGCCCCTTGGCCGCGTCCATCGGCGGGGCGACCCCATGGAGGAGGGCGCGTATCACCTGGGCGTGGACGTGTGGGTGGTGAACGCGAAAAACGAGATCCTCCTGACCCTGCGGGCGCCGGACAAGGACACCTTGCCGGACGAATGGGAGAACACCTGCGGCTCGGTGCTGGCCGGGGAGAGCGCCATCGAGGGGGCCATGCGGGAGCTGCGGGAGGAGACGGGCATCCTGGCCGGGCCGGAGGATTTACACGCCTTCTTCTACCGGAAGACAGGGCACGTGCTCCTGTTCACCTATCTCCTGCGCCGGGACGTGCCGCTGAGCAGCCTCGTCTTTCAGCCCGGCGAGACGGTGGACGCCATGTACGTCACCCCCGCGACGCTGGACGACATGGTGGCCCAGCCCTTCGGCGCGCGGCCCGCGGGGGAGCGGTGGCCATTCGTGCGCGAGCGGCTGATGAGGATGATTGGGGAGAAATGACTTGTATATGCATTATCCGCCCGGCGTTTGCCGGGCGGATAATGCATAATGTCTTATTCCTGATGATTCAAAACCCACGAAAGAAGTTCATCATAACCTATTGTCCCGGAAGCAAGCGCCAGGATAACACCGGCCAATTCTTCCTGTGAGCATACAATTTCAATTCCGTTCAATGCCAAAAGCGTCAGCATGGCATGAGGCCAATGCGCTTGTTGCCATCAATAAACGGATGATTCATTACCAGGCTATACCCGAGCCGGGCGGCCTTTTGCTGAACCGTCGGATAAGGAGAAAACGAATCAAATTCCTGGAATGGAGAGGACAGTGCGGAGTCCAGTAATCCCTCGTCTCGCAAGCCCTGAATACCGCCTGTTTCGTCGATCAACTGCTTGTGTAAAAGTAAGACTTGGCGTTTTGTCAGAATTTTCATTTTGCCAGTTCCTCATACGCCGCGCGGTTCTTTTCGATCAGGCGGGATGAAATCAAAAGCACTTCGTCGTCTGACGCATTCTGCATGGATTCTGCCTGACTGAATTCGATGAGCAGATAGCGCGGTGCGTTGTTCTTCATGATCACCACTGTGCCCTTTTCATCCGCCATCCGCGCCACGCGGGAAAAATTCTGATTCGCCTCGGAAATGCTTACCATCGCGTCGGTATTGACCATCATTGCAATCACCTCAATCTCAGTATACACGAAAAGCGCAATAAAAACAACCTATTATTTTACCTAATTAGTCAAAAGAAAACGCAATGGGAAATGGGTTTGACACTTCTCCATTGCGGATAGCCGGACTGATTATAATCCGCGAACACGATCAGTTTTCATAATAGTTCAGCATTTCTCCGTACAGCTTTCGCGTCTGCTTGACGTCGTCCCACGCAAGAGGCTCGTCCGCGAAGTGCAGATAGCAGAAAGGCTTTTCATCGTAAAGATCAGCCGGAAGGTAAGACCCCAGCAGGCCTGACTCTTTCGCGAAGTCGTGAATTTCCATTGACTGATAAAACGGTTTAATCAGCTCCATCAGTGCTTTCCCGAACTTTTCCCTGTCGATACCGTCATTGTTGACGTGAGCAAAAACATAATAGAGGGTTTCTTTCAGATCACCGCTTATCCACTCAAGCTCAGCGAGATCTCTGTCGTCGGGATGGGCCATAAACAGCTCGTCAATCCTTTTGGCCAGCGCTTCCTCAAAATGAAAGCCCGCTCTGATCAGGTAGGCATAGGCCAGCAGCTCTTCCACGCGATTCACCTTCCCTGACGCGAACTGCGAGCGCGGTATGAAAAAAGCGCAATGGAGAGATATTTTCCTTCTCCATTGCACCCGATCTTTATTCCACAGAAATGATGTAGTAGTACAGCGGCTGGCCGCCCTCGTACAGCGTGATGTCGCAGGCGTCGTAGAGGCCTTCCAGCTCGCCCTTCAGCGACTCGGCGGAGGCGGCGTCCACGTCCTGGCCGTAGAACATGGTGATCAGCTCGGAATCGTCGGTCACCATTTCGGAGAGCACATTTCTGGCCACCTCGGCCACCTCGCTGCCTACGCAGCTGAGCTTGTTGTCGATGAGGCCCATGATGTCGCCCTCGTGGATGTCGTAGCCGTCGAAGTTGGTGTCGCGCACGGCGTAGGTGATGGAGGCGGTGTGCACGTGGGAGGCGGCTTCCTGCATGGCCTCGAAGTTCTCCTCGCCGCTCACGTCGCCCATGAAGGCCACCGCCGCCGAAATGCCCATGGGCACCGACTTGGTGGGCACAACCCATACCTTCTTGCCCGCCAGCTCGGCGGCCTGCTGGGCCGCCAGGATGATGTTCGAGTTGTTGGGCAGCACGAACACCTCGTCCGCGTGGATGGACTCCACTGCCTGCAAGAGGTCCTCCGTGCTGGGGTTCATGGTCTGGCCGCCGTCCACCACCTTGTCCACGCCCAGGTCGCGGAAGATGGTGGAGATGCCCTCGCCCAAGGCCACGGCCACCATGCCGAAGGGCTTGTTGGGCTCGGCGGCCTCCGCCGCGGCGGCTTCTTCCTCCGCCTTCTTGGCGCGCTCGGCCTGCCGCTCGCGGAACTCCTCCAGCATGTTGTCGATCTTGATGTTGTCCAGCTCGCCCAGCTCCAGCGCCATTTGCAGCGCCTTGCCCGGCTCGTTGGTGTGCACGTGAACCTTCACGATCTCCAGATCGCCCACCACCACCACGCAGTCGCCGATGCGCTCCAGGCGCTTGCGCAGCCGGGCCACCTCGGTGTCCTTCATGTCCGGCCGGGGATGGGACACGATGAACTCGGTGCAGTAGGCGTAGGTGATTTCCTCCAGCTTGCTGTGGTCGTCCACGTAGTCGCCGGGCAGGGGCTGAGGCGCGGTGGCCTCGGTGGTGGCCTCGGTGTCGATGGGCTCGCCCATCAGCGCGGCCCGGAAGCCGGTGAAGAACACCATCAGGCCCTTGCCGCCGGAATCCACCACGCCGGCCTGCTTCAGCACCGGCAGCATTTCGGGGGTGCGGCGCAGGATGGCGTCACCCTGCTCGATGATGACCCTGGTGAGCGCGTCCAGGTCGTTTGTCTTGGCGGATTCGCGCTCCACCTCCTCCGCGATGACGCGGATGACGGTGAGGATGGTGCCCTCCTTGGGCTTCATCACGGCCTTGTAGGCGGTGTCGGCGCCCAGGCGCAGGGCCTTGGTGAGCAGCGCGGCGTCCATGAGGTCCGCGCCGTCCAGCGCCTTCGAGAAGCCCCGAAGGATCTGGCTCAGTATGACGCCGGAGTTGCCCCGGGCGCCCTTCAGCGCGCCTTTCGCGGCTCCCGCCGCCACATCGCCTGCCCCGCTGAAGGAGCGGCTGCCCAGCTCTTTCACGGCGGACAGGATGGTCTGCGACATATTGGTGCCCGTGTCGCCGTCCGGCACGGGGAATACATTCAAGGCATCGACGGCCTGACGGTTCTTGTCCAGCAGCGCGGCGCCGGAGAGGAACATCTCCTTGAGCATCAGCCCGTCAATCGTCGTAATAGGCAATTCTTTTCCCTCCAATCCGGGCATCTGACGGGGAATCAGACGCGGATATCCTCCACGGACACGCTGACCTTGTCCACTTTGATGCCGGTCAGGTGCTCGATCTTGTATTTAACCGTATCGATGATGGTGGCTGCCACCGCGCTGATCGAAATGCCGTATTCGACGATGATAAAGAGATCGACGTTGACGGAATCGGTCGCGGGGCGGATGCGGACGCCTCGGCCGAGATTTTCACGGCCCAGCAGCTGTACCAGGCCGTCCGTCGTCCGCTTGGCCGCCATTCCGACGATGCCGTAGCACTCGAGAGCCGAATAGCCCGCGACCTTCAGCAGAACGTCTTCGTTGACAGTAACGGTACCCAGTTCCGTGGTAAACCTGCAGTCCATACGCGTAACCTCCATTCGAGGATAATGCCCCTATACTACGTATAGTATACCTTACCCCGCCCCGGGATGCAAGCAAATTGGGCGAAAACAACAATAAGAAATTGTGTCCCGCCCGATATTTTCCCATTAAATCCGCCCGCGCCGTCATAAATTTTTCAGATATTCCGATAAATTCACATAAAACACTTGCAAAGCGTCGAAAAAGCTGGTACAATATCTCTTGTTTTGATGTGAACGCCTAAAGGAGGTGTGAGCGATGGGAAAGTTTTGTGAGGTTTGTCACAAGGGTGTTGTCTCCGGCAACAACGTGAGTCATTCCAATCATAAAACCCGCCGTACCTGGGCGCCGAATACCCAGCGTGTCCGCGTGAACGTGAACGGAACGCCGACCCGCATGTATGTGTGCACCCGTTGTCTGCGCAGTGGTAAAGTGGAACGCGTCTGAGCGCTCCCGGAGGAATGAATCGGTAAGGGACGCGGCGAACCTTTCGCCGCGTCCCTTTTCTCTCTCAAACCGCCGCCAAGGAAAGGAGAATCACCGCCCATGACTTCCCCTGAAAGAGAACAGGACCGCGACAATCTGCTCATCGGCCTGCGGCTGCGGGACGTGCGCCTCCAGTACGGCTACTCGCTGGAGCGCTTCGCCGAGCAGCTGTCCGTGAGCCCGTCGCACCTGAGCAACATCGAATGCGGCCGCAAACCGCCCTCCCTGGAGGTGCTGACGAAGGTGGCCAAGGCTTTCGACATCAGCCTCGACTATCTGATTCTGGGCAGGCAGGACAGGCAGCAGGGCAATTTCCTGATCTTCCGATCGGACGACGAGCTGCTCAAAACCTTTGTGCTGGTGCCTCCGGGCACCCGCTCCGACCCGTCCCCCGCCCGATGAGCGTCCCGATGGCCTGTGTTCGTTTTGAAAAGCGACTTTTCAACGGGCACGGGCTTTTTTCTGCCGAACACCAGGTAAATTGATAGTGAGAACGCTTGCCACGATCGGCAAAGCATTGTATAATGAATTCATGAATTTCACAGGAGGAGGCACTCTCACCCATGGCTGACAAAAAAGGCGAAAAGAATCCCGCGATGCAGCGGTTTGGCGATGAGCGCAAGCGCGCGCTGGAGATGGCGCTGAGCAAAATCGAGAAGGATTTCGGCAAGGGCTCGGTCATGAGGCTGGGCGACGCGGCAGACAAGATGCAGGTTGAGGTCATTCCCACCGGCTGTCTGCATCTGGACTTCGCCCTGGGCGTGGGCGGCCTGCCCCGGGGCCGCATCATCGAGATCTACGGCCCGGAATCCTCCGGCAAGACCACCCTGGCGCTGCAGGCCGTGGCCGAGGCGCAGAAAATGGGCGGCACCGCCGCGTTCATCGACGCCGAGCACGCGCTGGATCCCATCTACGCCCGGGCCCTGGGGGTTGACATCGACGAGCTGTACGTCTCCCAGCCGGACAACGGCGAGCAGGCGCTGGACATCTGCGAAGCGCTGGTGCGCTCCGGCGCCATCGACATCGTGGTCATTGACTCGGTGGCCGCGCTGGTGCCCAAGCAGGAGATCGAGGGCGACATGGGCGAGAGCCACGTGGGTCTCCAGGCCCGGCTCATGAGCCAGGCCCTCAGAAAGCTGGCCGGCGTCATCTCAAAGACCAACGCCGTGGCCATCTTCATCAACCAGCTGCGCGAGAAGGTGGGCGTGATCTACGGCAACCCCGAGGTCACCACCGGCGGCAAGGCCCTGAAGTTCTACGCCTCCGTGCGCATCGACATCCGCAAGGGCGAGCCCATCAAGAACGGCAGCGAGGTCATCGGCAACCGGGCCAAGATCAAGATCGTGAAGAACAAGGTGGCCCCGCCCTTCCGCGTGTGCGTGGTGGACATGCTCTACGGCGAAGGCATCTCCAAGGAGAGCGGCCTGGTGGACCTGGCCGTGGAGCGGGACCTGCTGCAGAAGAGCGGCTCCTGGTTCTCCTACGAGGGCGAGCGCATCGCCCAGGGCCGCGACAACGTGCGCATCTACCTGCGGGAGCATCCCGAGATCCGCGACGAGATCGAGCGGCGCATCCGCGCGGACTTCAACGAGGGCAACATCGCGGTGGACCTGGAGGAGAGCGACGGCGAGTCCGAGGACGAGGAGAGCATGGGCGGCGAGGAATAAGGGCCGCGTTTTCACTGTCGCAGAATACATGAATACCGGCGCGTCTGTTCATTCAGGCGCGCCGCTTTTCGGCAATCAGTCGTTTTATCAGGTTATTTGCTGATATAACCTTGACTTTTTCATCAGCATACGCTACAATAATATGTGAAAGGGGATGATCGTCCATGGCATCCGTCGTGAGCGCCATAAGGGATACCGTTCCGATTACCATGTTCAACCGCGGCCTTGCCGGGAAAGTGTTTGAGGACGTGAAGCGAACCGGCGCGAAGGTGGTCATGAAAAACAACGCCGCCGAATGCGTCCTGCTCTCCCCCGAGGAATACACCCGCCTGATGGACGAGCTGAACGACGCCCGACTGGCCGCCCTCGCCTCCGAGAGAATGGCTTCCCAGCATCCCGACGCCCTTGTTTCCGAGGCGGAAATGGCCCGTCGGCTTGGGATTACGGATGAGGAGATCGACAGCGTCGACGAGGTGGAATTTGAATGACCTGGGTCGTCAAGTACCTGCCCGAGGCGGAAAAGGACTTGAAGGCGCTGGCGCGTAACCGGCAACTCATTGTCTTGAAGGCCATAAAAAAGGTGAAGGAAAACCTGTTGCCTCAGAGCGAGGGCGGGTATGGAAAGCCGCTGGGAAATATGCGCGGCACCAATCTTGCGGGTCTTTTGAAGATCAAACTGCGGGGCGAAGGCATCCGCGTGGTGTATAAGCTCATCCGAACAGAATCCCAAATGTTGATCGTCGTCATCGGGGTTCGCGAGGACGAGGAGGTCTATGAAATCGCCCAGGCCCGGAAGACAAAGAACAACCTGTAAACGGCATTGCCCCGCCCGGTCAGCTGGCCGAGCGGGGCTTTTGCGTCCAGTTCATATTATCCCATAAGACTGACCTCATACTCCTCGTTTCCCGCGCCCCATTCCGGCACGGCCTGCCTCGCTTCCCGGACGACATCCCACAGCCGCGCGATCTCGGCGTTTTCCTCGTCAGGCAGCGCAAGGAAGCTGTCCTCGTCGCCGCCTCTTTCGATGGCTTCCGCCTTCTGGCGCGCCCAGGCTTCGTTCTGATACAGCTTCGCTTCCTTCACGGCGGCGTAGTAGGCTTCCATTTCCTTCGATGCCGGGGGAATCTCCTCCCCCTTTCGCCAGACGACGGCCGGTTTCTCACCGTTCAGCGTCCTGCCGTACACGATGGCCTGAATGTCATCGTCCAGCGAGCTGACGGAAAACGCCGTCACATCATACTTGTCAGCGCGGTGTCCGAACCGGAAACCGCTCAGCCAGCAGCGGAGGACCGCCTCGTCCGATTCCTTTGCCGTCAGGATCAGGTCGTCGTTCATGGTCGTTCCATAGCCGAAGCCTGCGGTCGTGACCTTCTTTGTGGTACACATGGTGACGATGATCTGCCCATCTTCAAGCTGTGACAGCGTCACGTTGTACCAGGAGGTAGGCAGGTCAATCTGCTGATTAAAGAAAGCATGTCCCCCCACCGCGCCGCCCAGCAGCACGATCGCTGCCAGCGCGACAACCAGCGCCCGCCTCACCGCATGCCGCCGCCGGGCCCGTGCCGCCGCCCGGGCGAAGGCCTCGCCCTCCTCGGCGGCCTGACGCCGGACGCTCTCGGGCAGCCGGTTCTTCATGTCCTCGTAGTATACCCGGCAGGTCTCGCATTCTTCCACGTGGCCGTCCACATACGCCTCGCTCTCCCGGCTGGCCGCCCCGTCGATGCACAGGGGCATCAGGTCCCGGGCCACGTTGCATTCGCCCTTCATTCCTCATCAGCCTCCTTCATGGCTTCCTGCAGCATCTGCCGGGCCCGGAAATAGGTCACCCGGGCCCAGGTCTCGCTCTTCTCAAACAGCTCGCCGATCTGCCGGTGGCTCAGGTCGCAGAAGGTGCGCAGGGTGAACACCTCCCGGTAGGGTTCCGGCAGGCGGTGAAGAAGCCGCTGCGCCGCCATCTGCCGGTCGCTTTCCACCAGCGCTTCGGCGATGTCCGGCCCCCGGGCGTTTTCCGCCGCCTCCAGGGGCAGGGGCTGGGGCCTGCGCAGCATGGAGCAGTACACCTTCCGCGCGATGGAACACAGCCAGGTGGCCGGGCTGCTGTCGCCCCGGAATTTGGGCCAGGCGCTCATGGCCCGGTAAAAGGTCTCCTGAGTCACCTCGTCCGCCAGGCTCTCGTTGCGGCAGAGGCGATAGACATAGCGGTAAACCATCGCCCGGTAGTCCTGGCAGATCGCGTCGAATTCCTTCGCCATGCCCCTCGCCTCCTCTCTCCCGGCGTCTCTGTCCTTTAGTCGCGTTAGCCCGCGCTTTTGTTACAGGAATCCGCCGGTTTTTTCATCCAACCGGCGGTTGAGAAATCTCCAACCAATTTCATATGGCGTCCGCATCGGCTTTCCCGTATAATACACACGAACCGGTTCAAGAAAGCGCGGGAGGCATACGACATGATGATTGGAGAAAAGATCAAGGCCCTGAGAAGGGCGAAGCGGCTCACCCAGGAGCAGCTGGCCGACTACCTGACCGTCTCGTCCCAGGCGGTGAGCAAGTGGGAGACCGGCGCGTCCTGCCCGGACATCGACATGCTGCCCAGGCTGGCGGTGTTTTTCGGCACCAGCGTGGATGACCTGCTGGATTTCGACCGGCGGCGGATCGACGCGGAGGTGGATCGGCTGGTGGAGGCCTCCGTGCCCCTTCGGGCGGAGCCGGAAAAGGCCGAGGCGTTTTACCGGGAGGCCCTGAAAAAGTACCCCAACAACGAGGTGCTGCTCAACTGCCTGCTGATGGCGATTCCCAACAGCCGCTATCGGGAGAAGCTGGACATCGGCGAGCGGCTGCTGGACGCCACGGCGGACGACGAGATTCGGCTGGACGTGCTGCGCATTCTGGCGCTGGCCTGCCATCGCGCCGGGGAGCGGGCCATGGCGGAAAGCTATCTAAACCGGCTGCCGGAGCTGTACTTCCTGAAGACGGAGATCGCGGCGGCCATCCGGGAGGGCGAGGCCCGGCGGGCGGAAATCGAAAAGACGGAAAACGTCTGCCTGATGACGCTGGGCAACATGCTGAGGATGCGGGCGGAAGGGGCGGCGTCTCCAGCGGAGAAGGCCCGCTTCCAGGCCCTGCTGGCCGCCCTCATGGCGCCGTTCCTGGCGGACCCCGCCTTCAGCGGCCGGGCGGAGAAAATCGCGGAGGAGCTGAACACGGGCACCTGCGAGGACTATTACCAATAATCCGGCCTGTATGGCGGAAAAAGCGGCCGTTCGGAGCGATCCGGGCGGCCGCTTTGCGGAAGGACAAGACCAAAAATTTCAGAATTTTCAGAGAAAAGGCAGAAAACGCGAAACATCCCCGGCGCGGCCAGACAATCGGCCATGCCGGGGATGCGCTCTGTCTTCTTACTTCATGCGGGAGAGCATCTTCTTGCGCTTCTCCACGTTCAGCTCCCGCTTCCTCATGCGGATGGAGCGGGGGGTGATCTCCACCAGCTCGTCGTCGTCGATGAACTCCAGCGCTTCCTCCAGGGTGGGGATGCGCACGTTGGTGATCTTCAGCGCTTCCTCAGCGCCGGCGGCGTTGCGGATGGAGGTGAGATGCTTCTTCTTGCACACGTTCACGTCGATGTCGCCCGGGCGGCTGTTGCGGCCCACGATCATGCCGGTGTACACCTTGGTCTGGGGATAGATGAACAGCAGACCCCGCTCCTGGATGTCGAACATGGCGTAGCTGGTGGTGTCGCCGGTCTCATAGGCCACCAGGGAGCCGCACACGCGGGTGGGGATGTCGCCCTTGTAGGGCTCGTAGCCGTCGAACACGGCGCTCATGACGCCCTCGCCCCGGGTGTCGGTGAGGAACTCGCCGCGATAGCCGAACAGGCCCCGGGAGGGAATGCGGAACTCCAGGCGCACCCGGTCGATGCCGTTCATGCTCTCCAAGGTGCCCCGCCGGCGGCCCAGCTTGTCGATGACGCTGCCGGAGTACTCGCTGGGCACGTCGCAGACCACCTTCTCCATGGGCTCGCACTTCACGCCGTTGATCTCGCGATACAGCACCACGGGCTTGGTGACCTGGAACTCGTAGCCCTGGCGGCGCATGGTCTCGATGAGGATGGACAGGTGCAGCTCGCCCCGGCCGGACACCCGGAAGGCGTCCGTGGTCTCGGTGTCCTCCACCCGCAGGGACACGTCGGTCTGCATTTCCTTGAACAGGCGGGCGCGCAGGTGGCGGGAGGTGACGTACTGGCCCTCGGTGCCCGCGAAGGGGCTGTCGTTGACGCAGAAGGTCATGGACACGGTGGGCTCGGAAATCTTGATGAAGGGCAGGGGCTCGGCGAAGCCCGGCTGGCAGATGGTGTCGCCGATCATCACGTCGTCGAAGCCGGTGAGGGCCACGATGTCGCCCATCTTCGCCTCCTCCACCGGCACGCGCTTCAGGCCGTCGAAGCAGAACAGGCCCGTGAGGCGGGTGGGGGCGGAGATCTCGTCGTGGCCGTAGATGCAGCGCACGGCCATCTGGCCGGCCTTCAGCGTGCCCCGCTCGATGCGGCCCACGCCGATGCGGCCCACGTAGTCGTTGTAGTCGATGGTGGACACCAGCACCTGAGCCGGCGCGTCCACGTCGCCTTCGGGAGCGGGGATGTGCTCCAGGATGGCGTCGAACAGGGGCTGCAGGTCCGGGGTGGGCTTTTCCCAGTCCAGCGTGGCGTAGCCGGCGCGGCCGGAGGCGAACACGATGGGGCTGTCCAGCTGCTCGTCGCTGGCGTCCAGCTCCAGCAGCAGCTCCAGCGTCTCGTCCACCACCTCGGCGCAGCGGGCATCCGGCCGGTCCATCTTGTTCACCACGATGATCACCGGCAGGTCCAGCTCCAGCGCCTTTTTCAGCACGAAGCGGGTCTGGGGCATGGGGCCCTCGAAGGAGTCAACCAGCAGCAGCACGCCGTTGACCATCTTCAGCACCCGCTCCACCTCGCCGCCGAAATCCGCGTGGCCGGGAGTATCCACGATGTTGATCTTCACGCCCTTGTAGTGCACCGCGGTGTTTTTGGAAAGGATGGTGATGCCGCGCTCGCGCTCCAGGTCGTTTGAGTCCATCACGCGCTCGGCCACCTGCTGATTTTCGCGGAACACGCCGCCCTGTTTGAGCATTTCATCCACCAGGGTGGTCTTGCCGTGGTCGACGTGGGCGATGATGGCGATGTTTCTGAGATCCTCTCTTTTCGTATTCAAGGCCGAAGACTCCTTCGCATTAAGTTTCATGAACCTTGTTATTTTAGAATCCCCTCTCCCGCCCTGTCTAGCAAGGGTTTGTTAGCATCACGTTCAAAGAAAAATGCGGCCCGCCCCGCGTTGACGCTCAGGCAGCCGCATGTTATAATCATTTCAAAATAAAAACCATTCAGTCAGGAGGGCATCCCATGAGCGCACTCAATCACCGCGTGTCCACCGCCCGCCTCCGGGTGACGGACGAGGCCGGCAGGCCGCTTTCCCGCGCGCCGATCTCATTTGACCAGACCGCCCACCGCTTCCTCTTCGGCTGCGGCGCGTTTCACGCCGTGGCCCTGGAGCAGACGACAGACGAGGCCGCGCTGCGCTTTTTGAGCGAGCGCATGGACAAGTGGCTGGCCCTTTTCAACTACGCCACCCTCCCCTTCTACTGGGGCCGCTATGAGCCCGTGCCCGGCCAGACGCTGGAGGCTCCCACCCTTGCCGCCGCGAAGAAGCTGCGGACGCGGGGCGTGCGGGTGAAGGGGCATCCCCTCTGCTGGCACACCGTGTGCGCGCCCTGGCTGATGCAGTACTCCAACGAGGAGATTCTGCGCCGCCAGCTGGCGCGAATCCACCGCGACGTGACCGCCTTCCGGGGCGTCATCGACCTGTGGGACGTGATCAACGAAGTGGTCATCATGCCCGATTTTGACAAATACGACAACGCCGTGACCCGAATCTGCAAGGATCGAGGCCGCATCGCCCTGGTGAAGGACGTGTTCGCCGCGGCGCGGGAGGCCAATCCCGAGGCCACGCTGCTCATCAACGACTTCAACACCTCGGTGTCCTATGAGATCCTGCTGGAGGGCCTGCTGGAGGCGGGCGTGCCCATCGACGCCATCGGCATCCAGTCCCACCAGCATCAGGGCTACTGGGGGCTTGAGAAGCTGGACGACGTGCTGCGCCGCTTCGCCCGCTTCGGCCTGCCCATCCACTTCACCGAGAACACCCTCATCTCCGGCGACCTCATGCCCGCCCACATCGTGGATCTGAACGACTTCCAGGTGGACGCCTGGCCTACCACGGAGGAGGGCGAGGCCCGGCAGGCGGCGGAAATCGCGGAGATGTACACCCGCCTGTTTGAGCACCCGCTGGTGGAGGCCATCACCACCTGGGCTTTC
>CADARO010000042.1 GCA_902790345.1 uncultured Eubacteriales bacterium
CCGGCCTTCTCGCACTCGGCGGGAGCGCCCATGGAGTCGGCATGCTCGGAGATGACCACGCAGTTGTCGGAGATCAGCTTCACGGCCGCGACCTGCTCCAGAGCCGGGTCATACCAGGAACCGGTGAAGGTGACTTCCATGGTGGCGCTGGGGCACACGGAGCGGGCGCCCAGGAAGAAGGAGGTGTAACCGGAGATAACCTCGGCGTAGGTGAAGGCGCCGATGTAGCCCAGCTTGGCCTCGTCAGCGGTGATCTTGCCTTCCTCGATCATCTGGTTCAGCTTCATGCCAGCGGCGATGCCGCCCAGGTAACGGCCTTCGTAGATGGAGGCGAAGGCGTTGTGATAGTTGGCCAGGCCCTCAGTGTGGGCGCGGGTGCCGGTGGCGTGGCAGAACTCCACCTCGGGGCACTCCTTGGCGGCCTGGATCATGTAGTCTTCATGGCCGAAGCTGTCGGCGAAGACGATGTTGCAGCCGGCGTCCACCAGGTCCAGCGCGGCGTCGTAGCACTCCTGGCCCTCGGGGATCTGGGTCTTCACGATGGACTCGATGCCCAGCTTCTCGCAGGCTTCCTTCGCGGCGTTGATGAAGTTAAGGTCGTAGGTGGAGTTTTCATCATGCAGGAAGATGAAACCAACCTTGACCGTCTTCGCTTCATCCGCAACGGCGGTGAAGGAGAACATGCACAGCACAAGGGCGATCGTCATGATGATGCTGACCAGTTTCTTCATAAGATAATCCCTCCTGATATTGACCGGGCTCACCGTCCCGGACTGGCTATATCATACCTTTATAACAGCGCGCAAAAAAAGCACTTTCTTGTAAAATTGCGCAAACGACGCCCTGAAATAACGCAAATTCAACGCGAAAATATGGCAGAATGTGCGCTTAATGACGGATTTTCAGTCATTTCTGATGGTGAATTGTTCAGTTTATACAGTTTACCTCTGTTAAGTATACCAGAAAACTGTTTTTTTGACAAAAAACGGTTGAAAGATTTTATTCACTATGGTATACTCTTGTTTCGGGAGGTGGGAGACTATGACGGGGAAGACATGCTCTCAGCAGGCGGAGGAGCTGATTAAGCTCAGCTCTCAGCTGATGATGGGCGAAGTGGGGCGCATGCTTCTGACGCTTTCCAGAGGCGAGTTCGGCGCGCTGATGTATCTGTCGGACCAGGAGGACGGCGTGACGTCCACCATGATCAGCGAGGCGCTGGGCATCGGGCCCGGCGGCGTGGCGAACGTGCTCAAGGCGCTGGAGAAGAAGGGCCTGGTGAGCAAGGCGCAGGACCGGCGCGACAAGCGGGCCAACTGCGTGACCATCACGCCGAAGGGGCGCGAGCTGCTGGACGCGCGCTACGCGCAGATCCGGGAGTCCATCACGGGCTTCATGGAGGATCTGGGCGAGGAGACCTGCGACAGCCTCAATCAGGGACTGGCCAAGCTGCAGCAGGTGGCGCTGGCGCGGGAGGAAGCCCGGCGGGAAAAGGAAGCCTGACGGGTTTCAGGAGATAGATTCGGTTGAAGGGCGGGCACCCGGGAACGGGGGCTTTTCCTTTATTTTTAGATAATTTTCAGCGCGCGCGGGCCTCCCGCGGCAGGCACAGCAGCACCGCGCCCCGCGCCACGGCCACGCGGGCAGGCCCGCCCAGGCCCTCGTTGCTGACACCGATGGGGAAATCCCCGGTGAGGCGGATATTCTCCGCCCGGTATTTGAGCCCCTCGATGACGACGCCCTCCGCGTCGCCGCCCAGGGCGAACACCGACACCGTGCGCCCCGCCGGCACATCGAAGGCCAGCTCTTCGTTTCGCAGCGCGGTGAGGACGCACTCGTCTCCATAGAGCCAGCCCCGCAGCCCCTGCCCGGCCAGCCAGCTGAGGCACTGGATGTTGGCCAGGGTGTGATCCAGTCGGCCGCCGGTGCCGCCGTAGATCCGGAACACGCGAAAGCCCATGGACACGCCCACCCGCAGGGCATAGAGCGTGTCGGTGTCGTCCTTTTCGGCGGGCAGCTGGACCACGTTGGGATGATCCGGCCGATGGCCCAGCGAGTCGAAATCGCCGATGACCTGATCCACCCGCACGCCCATCTCCCGCAGGCGGCGATAGCCTCCGTCCGCGGCGATGACATAGTCCGCCGGGCTGGGTGAAATGACCTGTCCATAGTATTCGCCCGCGCCGGCGATGACGCATTCGCCCTCCACGCGCCTCACGCTCCTTTCGATGCTGAGTTCATTATAGGGCCGCCCGGCGGGCGTGTCAAGGGCGGCCGCGCCTTGCCAGCGCCGGCGATGTATGCTATAATGCCATCGAATCGAAACGACAGGGGGAACGGCATATGGCAAACGTGTTGAACCTGGGCGCGCTGGGCGACGGCGTCCACGACGACTGGGCGGGCATTCAGGCCGCGCTGGATCAGGGCGGCGAGGTGGTCATTCCGCAGGGCGTGTATCCGGTGTCGCGCACGCTGCGGGTGCGTTCCGACACGACCATTCGCGCGGACAAATCGGCGCGGATCGTCATGCGGGGCGGCCAGCGGAAAAGGCGGGGCGATTTCCTGCTGTGCAACGCCGATCCCGAGGCGGGCAATGAAAACATCGCCATCACCGGCGGCATATGGGACGGGAGCAATCAGTCTTCCGAGAACGCCAAGCCGGACATCTTCGACGAGAACGGCTATTCCGGCGTGCTCTTGAACTTCATGAATGTGGACGGCCTCTCGCTGAAGAGCCTGGTGCTGGCCAATTCCGTGACCTATTACACCCGCATGTGCCGGGTGAGCCATTTCACCATTGAGGACATCGACTTCGTGAGCGACCGCTTCGGCCACAATCAGGACGGCCTCCACTTCGGCGGCGAATGTCGTCACGGCCGGGTGAAGAACATCCGTGCCCTCTCCTACGGGCAGACCAACGACGACCTCATCGCCCTCAACGCGGACGACTGCCTGACCCGGGTGGAAAACCGGGATCTGGTGTGCGGCGACATCGAGGACATCGAGCTTGAAAACATCAGCGCCGAAAGCTGCCATACCATCGTCCGGCTGGCCAGCGTGGATTCGGCCATCCGCGACGTGCGCTTCAAAAACGTGTGGGCGGGCTTCCGCTGCAACGCCGTCAACGCCGACGCCGCCCGCTACTGCCGCACGCCCCTCTTCCGGGAGGCGGACAAGCCCCACGGGGTGGGCCGCATCGAAAACGTGACCTTCGAGGGCTTCCGCTGCCATCCCGCCCCTGTGCCCGCGCATTACGCCGATTCCGGCATCACGGGCTACGGCAATCACGTGGCGCTGCAGATGGAATCGGGCGCCCGGGGCTTCGTTGTTCGGGATTTCCGGATCACCGGGGCGGCGCCCGAGGATTTCCTGGCCCTCAGGCTGCGGAATCTGGAGAATCACGTGGTTCTGGCGGACGGAGAACGCCATGTCGCCCGGAGCAAGGAGGATGTTGTGGAGCTCAGGGCCTTCGGCGAGCTGCGGATCGACCGGGAGAAATAACTTGACTTTGAGGCCGCCGGGGCGTATACTTTGAGTCGGTTGTAAGGATGCCAGATGGTCGCAGGCGCCTCGCGCGTCTGAGGAAAGTCCGGGCACCGCAGGGCAGGGTGCCGGGTAACTCCCGGTGAAGGCGACTTTAAGGAAAGTGCAACAGAGATATACCGCGAATCCCGCAAGGGACGCAAGGGTGGAAAGGCGAGGTAAGAGCTCACCAGCGGCATGGCGACTTGTCCGCTCTGTAAACCCCACCTGGTGCAAGATTGATAGGGGAGCAAATGTGGCGGCCCGTCACGCTCTCGGGTAATCGCTCGAGCCTGATGGCAACTTCAGGCCTAGATAGATGGCCATCCAAGACAGAACTCGGCTTACAGACATCGCTTACAATCCTTCGGTTTATGGGAGCGGACCTGCGCGGTCCGCTCTTTGTATATTTCTCTTGATTTTTTTCGCGATTTCGCATATAATATAGTTACGGTGAAAAGCAATCATTCAAAGGAGGGCATATTATGAAACTGATCATCGCAATCGTGCAGGATGAAGACGCTTCCCGCCTGGTCAGCAATCTGATGAATGAGGGCTACAGCGTGACAAAACTGGCGACCACCGGCGGCTTCCTGCGCGCCGGCAACACCACTCTGCTCCTGGGCGTCGATGAGGATCGCTTCGACGGCGCCATGAAGGTCATCGAGAAGGTCTGCAAGAGCCGCAAGCAGATCGCGCCTTCCCCGTCTCCCATGGCGGGCAGCGCGAGCACGGGCGCTTACGTGCCTTATCCCATCGAGGTCATGGTGGGCGGCGCGACTGTTTTTGTCATGAATGTCGAGCAGTTCATCAAGCTGTAAACCGGCATGGCCTTTTCTGAAATCGTCGGTTCGGTATCTCATCATCTCCGGGAAGAGATGCTCTCTTCCCGGGTTGTTCATGCATATTTGCTGACGGGGCCAGCGGGCACGGGAAAGCGCACGCTGGCCGATATTTGTGCAAGGGCCCTGTTTTGCCGGAGCGCGGGGGAGCGCCCCTGCGACGTCTGCCCGGCCTGCAAGCAGCTTCTCAGCGGCAACCACCCGGATTTCATCCGCCTGAAGCCGGAAAAATCCATCGGCGTGGACGACGTGCGCGATCTCATCGAGCGGCTGAGCGTGAAGCCCTACGAGGCGGAGCGGCACGTGGTGGTGATCGAGCAGGCCGACAAGATGACCGCCCAGGCGCAGAACGCGCTCCTGAAGACGCTGGAGACGCCCCCCGGCCCGGACGTGTTTTTCCTGATCGCGACTCAGATGACCGCCCTGCTGCCCACCATCGTCTCCCGCTGCCGCTGAAGGCCCACGGCCTGACGGCGGAGCGGGCAAAGCTGCTGGCGAGGCTGTCTCAGGGCTCGGTGGGCCAGGCGCTGACCATGAACGAGTCGGAGGCCTGGTGGGCACTGCGGGAGAAGGTGCTCTCCGCCCTCATGGCGCTGCGCGAAAAGCAGGATGTGGCCGCCGCCGCGCTGCCGCTGACAGAAAAGCGGGAGCAGGCGGGGGATATACTGGACATACTGGAGCTGTGCGCCCGGGACCTGATGGTCATTCAGGACGCGGACGGCGACGTGGTCCAGACGGATATAGAAGATCAACTCCATCAGCTGCGGTTTACGGGCAGCGAGGCGCTCAGGGGCGTCATGGAGGCGCGCCGGATGCTGGCCAGCAACGTGGCTTGGCAGTCCGTGCTGGAAATGCTCTTTTTCAAAATGGCAGGAGGATAAACTTTCATGGCAACGGTAGCTGGCATCCGCTTCAAAAAGGCGGGCAAGGTGTATTATTTCGATCCGACGGGCGTGTGGCCGAATCCCGGCGATCCCGTGATCGTGGAGACGATCCGGGGCGTTGAAATGGGGGAGACGGTCACCGGCGCGCGGGAGGTCAAGGATGAAACGCTCATCGCGCCCCTCAAGAAGATCATTCGCCTGGCGACGCCGGAGGACGTGAAGCGGGCGGAGGAATGCGCCGCCAAAGAGCGGGACGCTATCGAGATCTGCGCCCGCAAAATCGAGGCCCACAAGCTGGAAATGAAGCTGGTGGACGCCGAGTACACCTTCGACGGCGGCAAACTGATCTTCTACTTCACCGCCAATGGCCGCGTGGATTTCCGCGATCTGGTGAAGGATCTGGCGTCCGTGTTCAAGATGCGCATCGAGCTTCGCCAGATCGGCGTGCGCGACGAGGCGAAAATGCTGGGCGGCCTGGGCGCCTGCGGACGGCCCATCTGCTGCGGCGCGTTTCTGAACGACTTCCAGCCGGTGTCCATCCGCATGGCGAAGGACCAGAGCCTGTCGCTCAACCCCACCAAGATTTCCGGCCAGTGCGGGCGGCTCATGTGCTGCCTGAAATACGAGCAGGAGAACTACGAGACCATCCTGAAAAAGCTGCCCCGGGTGGGCCGTGAGATCATGACCCCCGACGGGCTGGGCGTGGTGACGGAGATCGGCGTCATCCGGGAAAAGGTGAAGGTGCGCCTGCACGAGCCGGACGACACCTACGACGTGCGCGAGTACGACCTGGACGCGGTGTGCCGCCCCGGCGAGACCCTGCCCGAGCGCCCCGCCGAGGCTCAGGAGAGCGACGAGGACGACGAGCTGCTGCACTTCTTCGATGAGGAAGCCAAGCCGCAGACGCCACCCCGCCGCCCCGAGCGCCGCCGCCCGCCTCGCCCCGCCGAGAAGCCGGCTGAGGGCAAGGCGGAAGCCGCCGAGCCCCAGAAGCGCCGCTATCCCCGGCCGAAGGGCAAGAAGCAGACCACCGAGCAGTACTTCAACCGCGAAAACGAGGCGCGCCAGAAGGACGCCGACGCCGCGCAGAAAGATAAGGCCCCGAAGGACAACGCCCCGAAGGCTGACGCGCCAAAGGACAACGCGCCGAAGGACAGTGCCCCGAAGGCCGACGCCCCCGCCCCGCGGCAGGATGGCGCGCAGGAATGACGAATGTGCGAGAAAAATCGCTCTGACGCTTGCATTATCCTGCGGATTGTGATATAATCCATGTAGATAAACACGAGGAGGTGTGTTCTGAATGGCTTATAAGATTAGTGATGAGTGCATCGCTTGCGGCGCCTGCGCGGCTGGCTGCCCCGTCGATGCGATCAGCGAAGGCGATGGAAAGTACGAGATCAACGCTGAACTGTGCGTGAGCTGCGGCGCCTGCGCCGAGACTTGCCCGGTGGGCGCTCCCGCTGAGGAATAATTCCATCATCTGATTCTGCAAGCCCAGCAGCGATGCTGGGTTATGCAGAGGAGAAAGGTTAGAAATCTCTAAGCTGATTAGACATTATTAATCATGGCCCTTCGGATCACAACGCCCATAAAGGAACCCGGTTTCGCGGCGAAAAATGCCGGAAACCGGGTGTTTTTTGTCCTGTGTGATTCTACCATTTCCGCTTCGTTTCAACCACGCGCCCGGCGATGGTCAGCCGCTCCAGCTCGTCGCCGGAGAAGACCATGTCGTCGTAGGCCTGGTTGAAGGGGTGCAGCACCACGCTGGCGCCGCGCCGCAGAAACTGCTTGATGGTGCCCATCTCGCCGCCGACGATGACCACCACGATGTCGCCGCTGTCGGCGGTGGGCTGGCGGTGCACCAGGGCCAGATCGCCCGGGTTGATCTGCGGGGCCATGCTGTCGCCGGTCACCCGCAGGAAGAAGTAATCGGCGGGGGTGCCCACGTCGGCGTAGTCCACGCCCTGGAGTTCCTCCAGCGCCAGGCCGTTCCATCCGGCGCGCACGCTGCCGATGATGGGCATGGGCTTCAACGACCGCGCGGGGATGACGCTTTGCGGCGTCGCCTCCCGGGGCGCGTTCCAGCCCATAAGGGCCTCGGGGGTGGTGTCCAGCGCCTGGGCGATGGCCTCCAGCGCGTCGCTGGGCAGCTTCTCGATGCGGCTGTTCTCGTAGCGGTACACGGTGGAGCGGTTCTTGCCCAGCGCCCGGGCCAGGTCGTTCAGGCTCACGCCCAATTCCAGCCGGCGGCGGTGGATGCGCTGGCCCACGGTTTCCCTTTTATCCATTTCGATCACCACGGTTTTATTTCAGAGACAGCGCCTTCACGCAGTCCCGGCCCTCGTACAATACACGGTCAACGCACACCGCGCTGTCTTCCAGATGATAAAAGGCCAGGTAGTTTCTGTAGATCACGAATCGGTAGTCGCTCTCGATGTCCAGCAGCGCGTTCAGGGGCGTTCCGGACAGAGGATACTCGATCAGCCGTTCGACGGCGTCTAGAATCCCGCTCACCGTATCGGCGGCGGCGTCGGGATTCATCAGCTCACTGGCGATGTATTCCCAGATTTCGTCCAGGTCGGCCAGGGCTTCCCGGGCATAGCGCAGCTCAAACATGGCTCTTTTCCTGGAAATGCCGCCGCACGTCCTCCGCGCTCATCCAGCCCTTTTCCTCGCCGGACCTGCGGCCCCTGTTCAATTCGTTGATCAGCTTCACCTGGGCCTGAAGGCGCTCGTATTCCTGCATGTCCATGATGGCGTAGCAGCCCCGGCCATTTTTCGTGAGAAACACGGGGGCGTCCTTCTGCACTTCCCGGAGCACTTCGGTGTAATTGCGCAGGTCCGAAACCGGTTTGATGTTCGGCATATCGCTCACATCCTCTCCTGACAATACTATACCACGCTCCGCTGTAAAATTCAACGGCAAATTTGCAGCGGCCTTATTCCGTCCTCAGCGCGATGACCGGGTCCTTGCGGGCGGCGATGCCGGAGGGGATGAGGCCGGCGATGAAGGTGAGCAGGATGCTGATGGCCACCAGCACCACCGCGCCCACGGCGGGCAGGGTGGCGTTGAGGATCATGATGCCGGTGAAGTGGTGCAGGATCAGGTTGATGGGGATGGTCAAGAGCAGCGTCACGCCGATGCCGATGGCGCCGGCGATGAAGCCGATGGACACCGTCTCCGCGTTGAACACCCGGCTGATGTCCCGCTTGGAGGCGCCGATGGCCCGCAGGATGCCGATCTCCTTGGTGCGCTCCAGCACGGAGATGTAGGTGATGATGCCGATCATGATGGAGGATACCACCAGCGAGATGGCCACGAAGGCGATGAGCACGTAGCTGATGGCGTTGATGATGGTGCTCACGGAGGACATCATCAGGGCGATGTAATCCGTGTAGCTCAGCTGATCCTCCTCGGACACCGAGGCGTTGTAGTCCTCGATGAGCTGATCCAGCGCCTCCTTGTCGGCGAAGGTGGCGGCGTAGATGCTGATGGCGGAGGGGGATTCCGGATCCACATAGCCCAGCAGCTTCAGGTTGTTCTCGTAGGTGGAATCGGACACGGCGCGAGGCGCAAATTCGTCGTACAGCGCGGCGGCGGTGGCCTCGTCCAGGGAGGGCAGCGCCTTGTCCAGCCCCGCGGCCAGGGATTCCTCGCTCATGGC
The DNA here is from genome assembly GCA_902790345.1 of uncultured Eubacteriales bacterium. Classification (GTDB taxonomy): domain Bacteria; phylum Bacillota; class Clostridia; order Christensenellales; family Aristaeellaceae; genus Firm-10. The sequence continues at coordinate 8,911 of CADARO010000042.1, forward strand.
GGCCAGGCGCGTGCGAATCTGGGCAGCGTACTGCTCCCGGGCCATGGCGCTCACCGCCTGGGTCAGGTAGGCCTGGCGGGTTTCGTCGTCCATGGTGTCCAGGTAGGATTGGATGGTGGCCTCGTCCGCGCCGGTCTGCTGGGCAAACATCTGCCTCATCATGGCGTTCAGGTCCTCCGCGCCGGTGGCGGCGAGCACCTGCTGGGCGTAGGCGGCCACGGTCTCCTCGTCCGGCTCGCTCATGAGGCGCTCATACAGGGCGGCCTTTTCGCTGTTCGGCAGGGCGGTCAGCACCGCGCCGGCGGCCTCGGCCTTCTCGGCGTCGGTCAATTCCGCCGCGCCCTCGAAGGGCAGGCCGGAGATGGCGTCTGTGTCGGGATCAGCCAGCTGGGCCTGAACCAGCGGATTGTCGGCGGTATTTTGCAGGATGTAGTCGGTGAGGGCCCTGGTGTAGGCCAGGGAGCCGCCCAGCATGGAGGAGATGGCGTCGTCGCTGGCGCGGATGATGCCCACCACCTTCAGCGTCAGCCCGGCGTCGCCGTCGTAGAGGAATTCCAGCCCGGTCTGGGTGCCGGCCAGGTTGAGATAGGTTCCGTTTTCCTGCCGCTGATAGCAGTCGGCGGGGGCGATGTAGCGCAGGGTCACGCCGCACAGGTCCTCATAGGTCCATGTGAGGCGCAGGGCGTCCAGATCCAGCTGCTCGCCCATCTGGGCGCTGACCACGCTCTGCATCAGCTCGTCGCCGGTGCGCAGGCCCAGGGCGTACAGCGTCATGTCGGTGATCTCGTTGTTCTCGTCCACCACCAGCACCAGCTCGTCCGCCGCGTCCGGCCAGCGGCCGTAGAGCAGGTCGTACTGCTCGAAGAGCAGCGGGTTGATGAGCTCGCCATCCTCGCCGGACAGCAGCTCCTCCCACACCTGCATCCGGCTCATGCCGGTCATGGCGCTCTCCGGGATGGTCATGCCGATGGAGGCGTAGATGCTCTGGAACAGATCCAGGATGTCGCTCTTCACGATCTGCCCGTCAATGTTGCGCACCATAATGTTCAGGTTGGTGTCGTAGGCGTACTGGATACTGGAGGCGTACTGGCGGAACTCGTCGTGGGACTCCAGGTATTTGCGGAACGCGCCCAGGTTGTTGCGGGTGGTCTCGGCGGCGTTCATGGAGTTCATCAGATCGTAGACCACGCTGCTCACCCGCACGGTGCCCTCCTCCCGGGGCGCGTCGGCCTCGGCGTGACGGATGCCCATGAGGGTGGTGAGCACGGAGGACATGTCGTAGGTCTCGCCCCGCAGCTCGATGGGATAGCTGGACAAAGTGTCCTCCTGCACCCGGTCGATGTAGTTCTGCACGCCGGTGGACACCGACAGGATCAGCGCGATACCGATGATGCCGATGGAGCCCGCGAAGGCGGTGAGCAGCGTGCGGGTCTTCTTGGTCATCAGGTTGTTCAGGGAGAGGGACAGGGCCGTGAAGAAGGACATGGAAGCCGTCTTGCTGAGCACGCGGCGCTTCTTCTGCTCCTCCCGGGACAGGGCCGGGCCGGCGTCCTCCATGGGGCAGGGGTTTGAGTCGTCGGTCACCTGGCCGTCCAGCAGGCGGATGACCCGGCTGGAGTAGGCGTTGGCCAGATCGGGGTTGTGGGTCACCATGATGACCAGGCGGTCGGCGGCGATTTCCTTTAATATCTCCATGATCTGGAGTGAGGTGGCCGAGTCCAGCGCGCCGGTGGGCTCGTCGGCCAGCAGGATATCCGGGTCGTTGACCAGGGCCCGGGCGATGGCCACGCGCTGCATCTGGCCGCCGGACATCTGGTTGGGCTTCTTGGCCAGCTGATCGCCCAGACCCACCCGCTCCAGAGCCTGAACCGCGCGCCGCCGCCGCTCGCCCTTGCTCACGCCGGAGAGGGTCAGCGCCAGCTCCACGTTGGCCAGCACGCTCTGATGGGGGATGAGGTTGTAGCTCTGGAACACGAAGCCCACGGAGTGGTTGCGGTAGGCATCCCAGTCGTTGTCGCGGAATTCCCTGGTGGAGCGCCCCTCGATCACCAGATCGCCGCTGGTGTACTGATCCAGGCCGCCGATGATGTTCAGCAGCGTGGTCTTGCCGCAGCCGGAGGGGCCCAGGATGGACACGAATTCCGCCTCGCGGAAGGCCAGGCTGACGCCCCGCAGCGCGGTGACGGCGCCGTCGCCGGTGGGATAATCCTTGGTGATGTTTTTCAGGCAGAGCATGGCATAATCCTTTCAATTTGGCCCGATGGACGGGCGATCATCATTCTGTTCACATTATAAACGGCGGGCCGTCAAAAGCAACGGACAAGGCGTGGCAATCGGTTTGTTTTTCTGTAAAATGAGGACAGGGCACGGCGCGCCCCGGGCAAAAGCGGTTTGTTAAGAATTCAAATCACCCTTGACAACCCGTGGGATTGCTGTTATAATAACTCTTGTTGTTAGGGCATGTGCCTGTAGCTCAGCCGGATAGAGTGCTTGGCTACGAACCAAGAGACCGGGGGTTCGAGTCCCTCCAGGCACGCCAAAGCGAAAACCTGTCGACAAAACGTCGGCAGGTTTTTTGCATTGCTTTTTAAGTTCCAATTGGCAACATTCATTTTTCAACAGCGCAGTTTTCCCGTTCCGACGCTTATCTTTATTTTTCAGAAAGTGAAATATTGAATACATGTTAAAACATGGTTGACATTCAGGACGGCACCGTGCTATAATCCGGTTGTGGTTGGTTAATCACAGAACGATTCAAGGAGGTATTTCCATGAAGAAACTGTTGTCGGTCCTGTTGTCGCTTCTGCTGATCGCGGCGTGCGTTCCGGCCATGGCCGAGGGCCGCACGGGAACCGCGCTGTTCCCCACGGATGAGAACGGATATCCGGATCTGGGCGGCGTCACCCTCAGCATCTGGGAAACCTGGGATACATCCATGGTGGATTTCTGTAAGGATTACAACGACCTGAAGATCGTGCAGGATCTGGCCGAGAAGTTCAATGTGAAGTTTGATTTCCGCATGGCGCCCGCGGGCCAGGAATCCGAGAACTTCACGCTGATGATCGCCAGCAGCGACCTGCCGGACATCATCTTCGACGGCGGCGTGGCCAATTACTACGCCGGCGGCACCACGATGGCGTATGAGGACGGCCTGGCCTATGACTACTCCGAGTACATCAGCCAGGAGAACACCCCCAACTACTGGGCGAAGGTCATGGACGACCCGTATCTGTGCCGGATGGCTCTGGACGACACCGGCCGCAACGTCAAGCTGGGCAGCCGCGTCTCCGGCTCTGAAGAGAGCTGCACTTGCATGTGGGGCATGATGGTCCGCAGCGATTACCTGGCGGCCACCGGCCTCGAGAAGCCCGAGACCATCGAAGAGTGGGATACCCTGCTGCGCGCCTTCAAGGCCAACGGCGTCAAGTATCCGCTGATCCTGAACAAGTCCGGCTACTGGAAGAGCCGCAACGCCTTCTCCTGCGCCTGGAACATCGACGCGCGCAACTTCTACATCACCGCCGACGGCGAGGTCAAGTACGGCCCGGCTTCCGATGAATACCGCGAGTACATCAACACCATCGCCACCTGGTACAAGGACGGCCTGATCAACCCCGACTTCACCACCGACACCCAGTCCGACACCTGGGCCATGATGTGCAATGGCGAGGGCGGCGCCCTGGTCGATCACATCTACGGCTACGCGGCCAACTACTACCGCATCGTGGAGGAGAGCGATCCTTCCACCGCGCTGCTGGCCGTGCAGATGCCCAAGCTGCACAAGGAAGATGAGCTCAACCACGTCATGGTCACCAACCGTTCTCTCGAGAACGACAAGACCATCACCGAGAAGTCCGAGCACAAGCTCGAGGCCATCGCCTTCCTGGACGCGCTGTATTTCGACGAGATCGAGTTCGAGATGTCCAACGGCATCGAGGGCGTCGGCTACAACCTCAACGAGTTCGGCTACCCGGTCATCACGGACATCGAGTACAGCGAGACCGCCACCGACGACGAGAAGCAGTCCATGCGCCTGTATCAGTGGGAGACCGAGTCCGACTCCGACCTGGATTACATCCTGACTTCCAAGTACTGCTACGGCGTGCAGCCCGAGTGCGTGAAGCTGTACGTGCAGTGCGGATACGACCGCTACTACAACAACTCCAACGTGTCCTTCACTGCCGACGAAGCTGAAGTGAGGGCCGATCATCAGACCGATATCGAGACCTACCGCGACGAGATGATGACCAAGTTCATCATCGGCGAGGCTGACATCATGGACGACGACACCTGGAATACCTACATTTCCACGCTCGATTCCATGGGCCTTGAAGAGCTGACCAAGGTTTACGCGGACGCTTATGCCCGCTACCTGGCGCGCTGATTCACGATCACAGGCGGGGAGAGAGTCGATCTCTCCCTGCCTTGTTTTATTGAAACGTATTGAGCCGAACAATATACCTCCGAAGCGGCTCGATTGGAGGGTTACTTATGAGCCAGGTCAAAGCGAGACCCGGAAAACTGCCGCTCGTCAAGCGGCTGGCCCAGGATATCAAACGCCATCCGGCGCTATACGTCATCTTCATCCTCATCATGACCTATTTCATTCTGTTCTGCTACTGGCCCATGTACGGCAATATCATTGCCTTTCAAAAGTACAAGCCGCTGAAGGGCATTCTGGGCAGCAAATTCGTGGGCTTTACCAACTTTGAGAAATTCTTCACGAGCTATTATTTTCCGCGCCTGGTGCGCAATACGCTCCTGATCAGTATATATAATTTGATATTTGGCTTCCCGTTCCCCATTATCTTCGCGATTCTGCTGAACGAGGTTCAGTCGTTGCGCTATAAGAAAGTCATTCAGACCATCACCTACCTGCCGCACTTCATCTCCACCATGGTGATCTGCGCCATGATCATCCAGTTTACCAACTCAAAGGGCTTTCTGACCATCTTCGTCAATTCCATCAGCCGGCATGAAGGCGCGCTGATCACCGATCCCCGGTATTTCCGGGCCATCTACGTGGTGTCGGGCATCTGGCAGACCTTTGGCTGGAACTCCATTCTGTACATCGCCGCCATGACCGGCATCAGCCCGGATCTTTACGAGGCGGCCACCATCGACGGCGCCAACAAGCTGAACCAGATGGTTCACGTGACGCTGCCCGGCATCAAGGAGACCATCGTCATCATGCTCATCATGGCCATCGGCCGCCTGATGAACGTGGGCTGGGAGAAGGCCTTCCTGCTGCAGAATGAGGCGACCTATGAGACCAGCGACATCATCTCCACCTACGTCTACCGCAAGGGCTTTGTGGATTCCGACTACAGCTACTCCACAGCGGTGAACATCTTCAACTCCGTCATCAACCTGATCCTCCTCACGGTGGCCAACTACGTCAGCCGCCGCCTGACCGAGAGCAGCCTTTGGTAAAGGAGGGAACGAGCGTGGCAAAGTATTCCAATCCCATCCGCGCGACGCAGGGCGAGAAGGTCTTTTACCGCGTGAATCACATCTTCATGCTGATCCTCTGCGTCATCACCCTGTATCCCATGCTGTATGTGATCTACGCGTCCCTCTCGGATCCGAATGAGTTCGCCATGGTGCAGGGCCTGCTCCTGAAGCCCGCGGGCTTCTCCACCATCGGCTACCGGTTCGTCTTCCGCATGTCCACCATCTGGCTGGGCTACCGCAACACGCTGATCTACGTGTTCGCCGGCTCGGCCATCAGCATGGCGCTCACCATTCTGGCGGCGTTCATGCTCTCCCGCCGGGAGTTCATGCTGAAGAAGATCAGCATCGGGCTCATCGTGTTCACCATGTACTTCGGCGGCGGCATGATCCCCACCTTCCTGGTGGTGTCTCAGCTGGGGCTGACTAAGACCATGTGGGGCGTGATGCTGCCCGGCGCGCTGAGCGTCTACAACACCATCGTGCTGCGCACCTCCTTCAACGCCATTCCCCCCGCCCTGGAGGAATCCGCCCGCATTGACGGCGCGGGAGACATGCGCATTTTGTTCAACGTGGTGCTGCCCCTTTCCGGCGCGGCGCTGGCCACCATCACGCTGTTCTACGTGGTGGGCAACTGGGGCGCCTGGTATAACGCGCTGGTCTATCTGCAGGACAGGCGCGACCTGTATCCGCTGCAGATGTTCCTGCGTGAGATGCTGATCGAGGACAAGACCACCGACGCTTACATGAACTCGCTCAGCGGCTCCTCCGCGAACGTGCACCTGATCAAGGAAATCACCAAGTACAGCGTCATCATCGTGTCCACGCTGCCGATCCTGATTGTGTATCCGTTCATTCAGAAGTATTTTGTGAAGGGCGTCATGCTCGGCTCCATCAAGGAATGACCGGGCGAGGCGAAGGGGAGTGTTTCATATGTTCGACCGAAAGCCCTGCGTGTATCTGGTGGGCCGTGATTATCAGATTATCTTCAACACCGCCGAGCACGGCATCGCCTGGGTGGAGGTGGATGGGAAAATCTATCCGGACGAGCGCAACGGCCTGATGCGCAGCGAAACCACCGTCCACCGGGCCGTGGTGCCCACCGCGGTGCTGGACGCGACGAAGAAGTACGCCGTATGCTTCCGCGCCCTGCCTGAGCGCAAGCCCTACTGGCCCCAGTTGGGAGCGGTGGAGCGGCAGGAATACGCCTTCCGCCCCATCGACTGGAGCGACGGCCTGCAGCTCTATCACATTGCCGACGCCCATTCCCACGTGGGCGAGGTGGTGGACACGGCCGGATACTTTGGCGACAGGCTGGATCTGCTGGTGATGAACGGCGACATCCCCGCCGAGAGCAAGACGGAGAAGGACGTGCTGGCGGTGTTCGACATCGCGGGAAGCGTCACCGGAGGCGAGCGCCCGGTGCTGTTCGCACGGGGCAACCACGACACGCGGGGCAAGTTCGCGCTGGAGTTCACCGACTTCATCGGCACGGACGAGGGCCGCACCTACTTCACCTTCCGCACCGGCGCGCTGTGGGGCATCGTGCTGGACTGCGGCGAGGACAAGCTGGATTCCAACGAGGAATACGGTGGGCTGGTGTGCTGCGAGCCATTCCGACGCCGCCAGACCGAATTCCTGAAGCGCGTGATCGAGAACCGGCAAAGCGAGTTCCAGGCGGAGGGCGTGAAGCTGCGGGTGGGCGTGTGCCATGTGCCCTTCATGACGGAGCTCATGAGCCAGTCCGGCGAGAAGTTCGACATCGAGCGCCAGCGCTACGCCGAATGGACGGCGCTGCTGAACGAGATGGGCCTGGATCTGATGCTCTGCGGCCACATGCACCGGCTGTATGCCTACAGGCCCGGCGATCCCATGATGCGCTACGGCGCGAATTTCCCGGTGCTGGTGGGCTCCAGGCCCCAGTTCGTCCGGCCCGGCGAGGAAGGTCAGAACCGTTTCGTCGGCGCGGCCCTGGAGGCGAAGGACGGCCGGATCACCGCCGACTACACCGACAACCTGGGCTGGAGGGAGCGGGCCCTCGACCTGCCCGGCCGGATCGGCCTCTGACGTATGGAGGAGATAAAAAAGGGCCGATACGCGTTTCCGCTGTGCATACAGCTCACGCTGCCGGAAGACATGGAGGACGCGGCGTTTCTCAAAACGCTGGAGCAGCTGGAGCGGCTGGGCTTCTACGGCGTGGAGCTCAATGTGACGGATTTCAATGCCGCCGACCCGGTTCGTCTGAAGGCGCTGCTGGGGGAACACGGGCTCACAATGACCATGCTGGCCTCCGGGGCATACGCCAAGCGGAGAGATCTGTCCCTCAGCGCGCCGGACGAGGCGACCCGCCGCCGAAGCGTCGCGGCGCTTCGCGATGTGCTGATGCCCTTCGCCAGGGCCATGGACTGCGGCATTATCTGCGGCTTCATCAAGGGCAGGCCTGATGGCACGGAGGCGCAGCTGGCCAAATCCATCGACGAGATCAGCGGGGGAGAGGACGCCCACGTGCCGGTGTATCTGGAGGCGACCAATCACTATGAGTCCGCCGTGGTCAACCGGCTGGAGGAGGGCGCCCGGCTCATCAAGCCGCCCTTTCGCCTCTTGCCGGACACCTATCACATGAACATCGAGGAGAGCAGCATTCCCGCCGCGCTGGAGGCGCACAAAGGGCTGTACGACAACCTGCACATCTCCGACAGCAACCGCTGCTTCCCCGGCTTCGGGCACATCGACTTTCCCGGCCTGTTCCGGCTGCTCAAGGCGCTGAACTACGGCGGCACGATGGCCATCGAGGGGCGCTGCCGCCGTTCGCTGGCGGAGGACATCGAATTGAGCTGCGCGTATCTCAGGGCGATTTCAGAGATGATTGAATAGACCAGGCGGCCTGACCGAATCAACCGATTCAGTCAGGCCGCTGTTTTTGCGAATCATTTCCCCTGGCATTTCGCCTCGAAGGCCCTGAGCGCTTCGCCGAAGATTTCGTTTCTGCCGGGGACCACCGTGTCGTAGTATTCCTGAAAGGAGACCAGCTTCACGTCGTTGACTTCCATCTCCGCCAGCCTGAACCCGGCCTCGGGCAGATCGACAGAGCAGCCGAACACGGACACGATGAGCCCGCAGCCGTTCTCCCAGTCGATGCGGAACGAGTGGATTTCCTCCATGTCCTCCGGCCTGACGGTGACGCCCAGCTCCTCCATGGCCTCGCGGATGCCGGCCTCTTTGGGCGTTTCGCCGGCCTCCACGCCGCCGCCCGTCACATCCCATTCGCCGGGGAAGAACCGGGCTTTCAGCGAGCGCTGCTGCAGGATGTAGCGCCCGTCCCGGCAGCGGAGAATGTCGATGGCGTGCAGAAAGTTGTCGCCAGGGTTATTAGGCGCGTGCTTTTCGCGGATCTCGCCGGTCTTCACGCCCTCCCGGGTGTACACGTCGCGATATTCAGGCATGGGGCGTCGCTCCTTTCTTCTTCGCGCAGAGGGCCTGATAGCGGGCCTCCACCATCTCCGCCACCTTGTCCCAGGAGAGGGGAATGGTGTCCCGCGCCCGCAGCCCGGCCTCATGGCAGAGGGGAAGCGCACGCCGGATGGCAGCGGCGATGTCCTCCACCTGGCAGCGGCAGAGGAAGCCGTTGTCCTCGTCCGCGATGCCCTCGGCGGCGCAGCTGCCCTCGATCACCAGGGCGGGGGTGGCCATCATGGCGGCCTCCCGCACCACCAGCGGCGCGTTGTCGTATACCGAGGGGAACACGAACAGGTCGGCCCGGCGATAGAGCGCCATCAGCTTCATCCGGTCGGACACCCGCCCGGCGAAGGTCACCTCGTTCTCCAGCCCCAGCTCCTTCGTGAGCGCCATCAGCTTGTGATGGTCCGGCCCTTCTCCCGCCAGCACAAACTGAAACGGCACGCCCTTCTCCTTGAGCAGCGCGCAGGCCCGCAGCGCCAGATGGGGATTCTTCTTGAGGGAGAGCTGGCCCACGAACAGCAGCAGCGGCACATCCGGCCTGATGTTCAGCCCCTCCGGCAGCGCGTCGGGCACATCCTCCGCGCGGATGATGTCGGTGCCGTTTGGCATCACGGCGATGTCGCCCTGATAGCCGTAGTCCCGCAGCACCTGGGCCGTGCTCTCGTTCACCGCCCACACCTCGTCGCAGCGGCGGTAGAAGGCGAGGATGTACTTCACCACCAGCCGGGCCAGCGCCTTCGAGTGGGTGCCCTTGTACACGTCGTCGTAGTACTTGCTGTGGAAGGTGGCCACCAGCGGGATATGCCGCTTCCTGGCGATGTGCCGCGCGGCGAGCCCCGCCAGGAAAGGCGCGTGGGCATGCACCAGCTCGAAGGGCGCTTCTTCCAGGCGCTTCCGGTCGGCGGGGAGCAGCCGGGGAAAGCCGAATCGGTAAGCCAGCCGGCCCAGGGGCATGCTGTGATACAGCAGCGTCTCGCAGCCGTAATCCTTGCGGAAGGCCGGATTGTCCGGCGCCACATACAGCGTGCGGTGGCCCCGCTTTGGCAGGTATTTGCAGTAGGCCAGCATCACCTGGCCGACGCCGTCCAGATAAGGGGGATATATTTCGCCAAACTGCCCAGTGAGCATGTGTTTCATCTCCGGAAAGGATAATGTGTTTGCTTCATTATAACACGTCCGGCGGGAAAAAGCCATAAAGGAAACGCGGCGCGGGCCCGTTTCAACGATTGTTTACATGAAACAAAGAAAAACGCCCGGCGTTGAGCGTCAGGCGTTTTGCAGGTACGGGTCGTTTTCCGGGTGCCCCTCCGGCAGGGGCTGCAGATACATGATGAGGGCGTCCTCACTGTTTTCATAGTAGCGCTTGCGAAAGCCCACGTCCTTGAAGCCCAGCTTGTGATAGAGCGACTGAGCGACGACGTTCGACCGGCGGCATTCCAGTGTGAGGAAGGACAGCCCCGAATCGGCGGCCAGCTGGATCAGCGCCTTGGTGACCGCCTCGCCGTAGCCCAGGCCCCGCTTGTCCTGCCGCACGGCAATGTTGGTCACATGGCCTTCGTCCAGCACCAGCCACATGCCGGCGTAGGCCACGCACGCGCCGTCCTCCTTGAGCACCAGATAGCGGGCGCACTTGTTCTCGGTGACTTCCTTTTCAAAGGATTCGTGGGACCAGGGCACCGGGAAGGTGGCCGCCTCGATGGCGTGCACGGCGTCCACGTCCTCCAGAGTCATGAGGCTGACGGTGATCTCCGGCACGGCTCATTCACCTCCGCTTTGCGCCAGGCGGGCGTTGCGCTCCCGCTCGGCCTGGGGCGCGCGCAGGTATGTGGGCTCCAGCGCCATGGGCTCAACGGCCTCGTCTGCCCGCTTTTCGGCGATGACGCAGGCGGAGGTGGCCCGAAGATAGGCCATGTTCGCCGGGGCGGCCAGGACCCTGTCGCCCAGCGCCTGGCGGATGGCGGGGAGGTGGACCTTCAGCCCGTCGCCGAGGAACAGGCATTTCTCCTCCTTCGGCAGGCGGCTGAGGAATTCCGACAGGGGCAGGGCGTCGTCCGGCAGGACCCGCTCCGGCAAATCTCCGCCCTCGAAGCGGAACGCCGCGCAGTCCACGCCCACGATTGTCTTTCCCGCGGCGTGAGCCAGTCCCTTGGCCTCGCACACGCCGATGCGCACGCCGGTGAAGGAACCCGGGCCGGTGACGGCGGCGAACAGGTCCATGTCGGCGGGCGTCAGGTTCGCGGCGGCCAGCGCCTGATCGATCATGGGCAGGGAGGTCTGGGAGTGGGTGAGGCCATGGCAGGCGGCGATTTCATGGGTGACGACGCCGTCCTCCATGAGGGCCGCGCCCGCGTAGGGGCCGGATGTGTCGACGGCCAGGATTCTCATGACTCAGCCCTCCATTTCAACAGGGATTGTTCGATGGCCTCCCGGCGCTGGTCCAGCTCCACCAGCTCCAGCGATATGAGCCGCGCGTCGTCGCTGTCCTCGCAGCGGGAAAGGGTTATGTCCATGCGGGGCTCGGGATGGAGATCGGCGCAGTCGGGCCATTCCACCACCGCCGCGCCGTCGCCGCCGAGGAACTCGTCCAATCCCGCTTCGTAGAACTGATCGGGGTCGTCCAGACGGTACAGGTCGAAGTGGTAGAAGGGGATGCGCCCCTGATAGGGCTGCATGAGGGTGAAGGTAGGGCTGGGCATGGCCTGGGCGATGCCAAGGCCCCGGGCCAGCCCCCGGGCCAGCACGGATTTGCCCGCGCCCAGGTCGCCGGAGAGCAGGATCACATCCCCCGGCTGGAGCCGCTCGCCCAGCGCGCGGCCGAATTCGGTTGTCGCCTCCGGCGAGTCGGTTCGGTAGAGCATGACAAAACCTCGCAATTGAGTCGTTTTACAGATTTTTCAGAATCGGCGAAAGCCGCTTGTACAGCACGCAGGTGACCAGTGACAGCGCCACGCCCTTGAGCAGGTTGAAGGGCGACGTGGCCAGCAGGATCAGCTTGGGCAGGGTGTCCACCGGCGGCACCACCTGGGCGATCATGGACAGGATGGTCTCCAGCGGCATGTTCATCACGTTCACATAGAACGGGATCATGATGAAGTAGTTCGCCACCGCGCCCACCACGACCATGGCCCCGACGCCGCACAGCAGTCCCACGAGGGCGCCCTTGAGCGTGCGGTTGCGCTTGTACATCAGGGACGCCACCAGCATCATGGCGGCGGTGGTCATGAAGTCCGCCAGCTCGCCCACGCCCATAGAGGTGGTGCGCATGAGGCCCACCGCGTCCTTGATGAGCAGGATGCACAGCCCCGGCAGCGGCCCCATGGAGAAGCCGCCCAGCAGCACCGGCACAGAGCTGAAGTCCAGCTTGTAGATGGGCGGGATGATCGGAATGCCGGGGATATAGAACAGCACCGCGGCGATGGCTCCCAGCACGCCCACCCGGGTGATCATCTTCGTGTGATTCAGGTTCTCCTGAGGCGCGACCTTGGGGGTCAGCACCAGGATGATGATGCTCAGCGCCAGCGCCACGCTGGAGAGCATCATCATGATGGTGAAGCCGATGCCAGGGGCGGCGTTCAGGGAATAGCTGGCGTAGTCCGGCACGGTCTCGGCCAGCTTCGCGCTCAGCAGATAAGTCGCGTTCACATGGAACACCATGTAGAAGCTCAGCCCGAAGGCAATCGCCGCGCAGATGACGCCCGCCCAGCCCTTGCGGCGGCCGTGAAGGTCCAGCAGGGCGCAGCCCAGGCCCACGAAGGCGGCGGTGAGGATGAGGGAGTAGACATACGACCAGTCCGCCCGGGGCGCGCCGGATTCGTCGGTGAGGCGCTTCGCGGGGGCGGTTCCTTCCACGAGGGACACGCTGCCGCTGCCGCTCACCAGCTCCCAGCCGTTCAGCGAGGAATCCACCGAGACGACCGACAGGTCGCCCATATGGGCGGCGATCCTCTCGAAGGGCAGGAAGAAGGCCAGGACCATCAGGCCGAACACCAGGGCGAGAAACAGCCAGCTTTTCTTTTGGAACATATCTGTTCCTCCTTTCTGATTCACCACAAAACAGGCCCCAGCCTGGCATCAGGGGGGCCTTTCTATTCGCAGGAAACAGAACATGCACTTCTCCCATCCAGACTGTCACTGTCGGCTTCGGAGTTTCACCGAATCGGCCTTTCGGCTCGCGGGCTGTACCGCCGGTGGGGACTTTCACCCCGCCCTGAAGATGCGTTCGCTGACGCTGTATGCAGTTTTTTCATGAGTAAGCATAGTCCTTTCCCGCGCGGCTGTCAAGTTATTTTTGTTGAACGTCGCTATCAAATTGCAAATCGAAAAGAAAATAATGAAAAACAATAAAAACGTATTGACAATCGCGCATTTCCGTGGTATGATGAGGCGCGAAGGGAGGAAAAAGGCGAAAGGCTGTACTTTTGAGACGCGAAAAGCGACATTTGAGCGGCCAGACCTTGCGGGGCATGAAGCGGCGTGGTATGATCTTCTCACAAACGAGAGGAGGCGTCGATGATGACGATGACGAACAGAGAGATTATCGGAAAGGCGCTGCCGATGGTGCGCGAGGCGGCCTATCAGCTGGAGCGGGCCCAGGACAAGCTGGACAGCGCCCGCAACTGGGGCGTTTGGGATATTCTGGGCGGCGGTTTCATTGCCACGCTGGTGAAGCACGGCAAGATGGACGACGCCAACGACTGCATCCGCCAGGCGGCGCGCCTGATGGAGCGGGTGCAGCGCATGCTGCCGGAGGCCTACGCGGGCGAGGCCCCCATCGACGAGGGCGGCTTCGGCCGGATGGCGGACGTGGTGTTCGACGGGCTGTTCGCGGACCTGTACATGCAGAGCCGCGTGAAGGATCAGCGCCGGGCGGTGGACGGCATGCTCAGCCGTGTGCGCCGCATCGAGCGGGAGCTGACGAGAATGGCAAACTGACACACACAATTCAATGAAGAACGACCGGCTGCTGCCGGGGAGGTGAAAGATGATGATAAGACAGATTGCGGCGGGCCTTGTGGCGATGCTGATCGCCATGGGAATCGGCGTGGTGAGCACAGGCCCGGACGACGCGGAATGGGTGACAGCCGCGCCGGCGGCGGAAGATGATATCGCCATAATGGTGCTTTTGCGGACGGAGGACGACGTGTGCGTGCTGTCCTGGGATTACCGGCTGGACGGCGAGGTGATCGGCGGGGGCTCGGTCTGCAACGCGAACGAGCGGACGCCGCTGTATGAGAACCTGATCATTTTCGAGAACTCTTCGATGTATGATCTCCCGGAAGGCGCGGATCTGTCCGATCTCTCTCTGACCTTTTCGCTGAGAAACAGCTTTGACGGCGCGGACATTCCGGTGGAAAATGAGATAAGGCCGGAACCCGAATTGGGAAAGACCTGTCTTGTGACCATATCCGGCGGCGCGGATGAGGGGTATCGGGCGGAATGACGGTTTGCCGCTGACGGAAAAACAATGCGGGGAGAAATGGCGTTTGGCCGTTTCTCCCCATTTGTTTATTTGACAGGGAGCGGCGCGGATGGTAAAATAGAGCCCGGTGAAAGGGGAGAATGAGAGAAAATGGTGCTGGGCGATTATCCGATCAGCGTGTGGCTGATGTTTTTCTTTATCTACTGCGTGTTCGGCTGGTGCTTCGAGACCACCTATGTGTCGGTGTTCTGCGAGCATCGGTTTGTGAACCGGGGGTTCCTGTTCGGGCCGTGGCTGCCGCTCTACGGCAGCGGCGCGCTGGTGATCCTGCTGGCCACCCTGCCGGTGAGGGACAATATCTGGCTCACGGCGCTGGTGGGCATGACGGCGGCCACCCTGCTGGAATACCTGACCGGCGTGACCATGGAGGCCATCTTCAAGGTGCGCTACTGGGACTACAGCCAGCACCGCTTTAACTTCCAGGGGCGCATATGCCTCCAGTCCTCCCTGGCCTGGGCCGTGCTGAGCGTCCTGCTGGTGGACGTGGTGCAGAAGCCGGTGGAGGAGCTGGTGCTGCTCATCGAGCCCCGCACGCGGCAGATGATCGTGCTGGGCGTGAGCGTGCTGTTCAGCGCGGACGTGACCCGCTCCGTCACCACCGCTATCGACCTGCGGCGGCTGCTGGTGTGGCTGGACGGCGCGAAGGACGAGATGAAGAAGATTCAGGCCCGGGCGGAAGCGCTGGAGAGCCAGCTGGCTGACGAGTATCACCTGCGGCGAGATCAACTCCACGAGGGCCTGAAAACCCGCCGCGACGAGATTACCAACGGCATCCGCCAGCGGGGCGGCCAGATTGCGGACGGCGTGAAGGCCCGGGGCGAGCAGTTGACCGACGGGTATCGGGCGCGGCTGGAGCAGCTGCAGACGGAGCTGGGCAGCCTGCGGGAGCGTGAAGCCCTGCTGAGAAGCTGGGTTTCCGATCGCCTGGGCCCGGACAAGCGCCGCCTGCTGCGGGGCAACCCGGACGCGCTGTCCCGCCGCTATCAGGACGCGCTGGAGCATGTTAAGGAATGGCTGAAGCGGAACTGAAACGGAGGTCATGAGGATGACGCGGGAGATAAGCTGCGTCGTCGCGCCGGAGGACGACGGGCGGCTGGTGAAGCGCGTAGCGCGTGCCCGGCTGGGCTTGTCCCACAGGCAATTCACCTCGCTGAAGCAGAAAAACGCCGTGCTGCTGGACGGCGCGCCGGCGCACGCGGACGTGATTGTCCGGGCGGGACAGCGCCTGTCCGTGCTGCTGGAGGAGGAGGAAACCGGCTCCGCGCCGGCTTCTTACGGCCCGGTGAACGTGGTCTATGAGGACGAGGATATCCTCATCGTGGACAAGGACGCGCCCCTGGCCTGCATGAGCGGGTTGGATCGGCCCGGCGATTCCCTGGAGGGCCGACTGACCGGGCGCTACGGCCCGGGCTACGTGTTCCGCCCGGTGAACCGGCTGGACAAGGGCACCAGCGGCCTCATGGCCATTGCAAAACACGCCCATGCCCAGCAGCTCATGCAGCGGGCGCTGCACACGGCGGACTACCTGCGGGAGTACGCGGCGCTGGCGGTGGGGTCGGTTGAGCCGGCCTCGGGCTTGATCGACGCGCCCATCGGCAAGGCGGACGGGGCCACCGTGCGCCGCGAGGTGCGGCCGGACGGCAAGAGCGCCGTGACCCATTACGAGACCATCGCCGCGGGGGGCGGCTACACGCTGCTGCGCGTGCGGCTGGAGACGGGGCGCACCCATCAGATTCGGGTGCATCTGTCCCACAGGGGCTGGCCCATCGCCGGGGATTTCCTCTATGGCACGGAGGACGACCGCCTGCCCGGCCGCTTCGCGCTGCATTCCGCGAAGCTGGCGCTGACGCACCCGATCACGGGAGAGCAGATGGTATTCGAGAGCTCTGTGCCGGATGTGTTTCTGAATATGATGAAATAAATGAAAGGCTCCCAGGCATCGGGAGCCTTTTGTCATCCGGTTATTTACGCGAATCGCTTCGCCAGATCCTCGGCCAGCTGCTTCTCGATCGCCTCGGCTTCTTCCCGGTCCTTCGCGGCGATGGAGCAGTACGCCTTCAGCTTCGGCTCGGTGCCGGAGGGGCGCACCACGATGGTGCTGCCGCCCGCCAGGCGATATTTCAGCACGTCCGAGGCGGGCAGGCCGTCCAGGCCGGGCAGGTAGTCCAGCGTCTCCTCCACGGCCAGGCCGGCGAAGGAAGGAACGCCCGCCCGCAGCGCGGCCATGATGCCGTTCATCCGCGCCATGCCGCTGCTGCCCTCGAACTGATAGCTGTGCAGCGTGTTCAGGCAGTAGCCGTATTCGGCGTAGAGCTGCGCCAGCCGCCGGGTGAGGCTCACGCCCCGGGTGCGGTAATAAGCGAACATCTCGCAGATCATCAGCGCGGCGTCCACGGCGTCCTTGTCGCGCACATAGGAGCCGGTGAGGTAGCCGTAGCTCTCCTCGAAGCCGCAGATGTAGGCGTCAGCCCGACCCTGCTTTTCCAGCAGCGCGATCTGCTCGCCGATGAACTTGAACCCGGTGAGCACGTTCACGGTCTTCACGCCGTAGTGATCGGCGATGCGCTGGGCCAGGTCGGTGGTCACGATGGTCTTCACGAACACGGGGTCCTTCGGCATTTTGCCGTGCTTCACCCGCTGGGCGCAGATGAAGTCCAGCAGCAGCAGGCCCGTCTCGTTGCCGGTCAGCAGCACGTACTGGCCCGCTTCATCCTTTACGGCGATGCCGCAGCGGTCGCAGTCCGGGTCGGTGGCCAGCAGCAGGTCCGCGCCGGTCTTCTCGCAGGTCTCGATGCCCAGCCGCATGGCCTCGTGAATCTCCGGGTTGGGGTAGGGGCAGGTGGGGAAGCGGCCGTCCGGCGCTTCCTGCTCCTTCACCACGGTGATGTTGGTGAAGCCGGCCTCGTTGAGCGCCCGGGTGACGGGCTTGAGGCCCGCGCCGTTGAGGGGGCTGTACACGATGGCCACATCCCGGTTCACCTCGTCGCCGAACAGCACCGACTGGCCCTTCACCTCCTCGGTGAAGGCGGTGTACACGGCCTCGCCGATGAGCTCGATCTGTCCGGCGGCCGTGAGGGCGTCGAATTCCGGCATGGGCACGTCGAACTCGTTCACCCGCTCGATCTCGGCCAGGATGGCGGCGGCGGCCTCGGTGGTGATCTGGCAGCCGTCGCTGCCGTAGACCTTGTAGCCGTTATACTTCGCGGGGTTATGACTGGCGGTGATGACCACGCCGCCGGTGCAGCCGAGATCCCGCACCGCAAAGGAAAGCGAGGGCGTCGGCATCAGGCGGGGATAGAGATGAACCCGCACATCGTTTGCGGCAAAAACACAGGCTGCCGTCTCGGCAAAAAGGTCCGAGTGAATGCGGCTGTCATAGGCGATGGCGACAGAGGGTGTATCCGACAGGCTGTGCAGATAGTCTGACAGGCCCTGGCTTGCCCGGGCAACGGTTATCACATTCATGCGGTTTGTCCCGGCCCCCAGGACACCGCGCAGGCCGCCGGTGCCGAATTCCAGCTCACGGTAAAACCGGTCCTCAACAGCCGCAGCGTCATCGGCGATGCCGGCGAGTTCGTCATGCAGCTCATCGTTGTCCGCGGTCTGTTCCAGCCAGAGGCGGTATGTATCTGAAATACTCATCATACGGAAAAACTCCTTTACGGATCCTGGTTATCCAATGCCGGCAGAAACGGACAGTCCTCCGGCCCGGGGCAGTCTGCAGAGGAGAGGCATTTTCCTTTATGGAAGAGAACCGCCCGTCCCAGCTGCGGGCAGATGTGAACCTCTCCGGAGGGGATTCCCTTTCTCTTTTTTTCAGCTGTCTGCATATCACTGTCCCAATTTGCGGATT
>CADARO010000043.1 GCA_902790345.1 uncultured Eubacteriales bacterium
GACTGGTGCCGCGCCCATGGCGTGGAGTACATGGGCCACGTGATCGAGGAGAACAACGCCCACGCCCGCCTCGGCGCCGGCACGGGCCATTACTTCCGCGCCCTGTGGGGGCAGGATCTGGCGGGCATCGACATCGTGCTGAACGGACTGATCCCCGGCATCAAGGGCGGCTCCCACGCCCAGTCCGCCCACGAGTTCGAGGCGGACGACGACTTCTTCTACTACTGCCTGGCCCAACTGGCGGCGTCCCTGTCTCATATCGACCCGAAGAAGCAGGGCCGCGCCATGTGCGAGATCTTCGGGGCCTACGGCTGGCAGGAAGGCCTCAGGGAGATGAAGTGGCTGGCCGACTTCATGATGAGCCGGGGCATCAACGTGTTCGTGCCTCACGCCTTCACGCCCAAGGATTTCCCGGACCCGGACTGCCCGCCCCACTTCTACGCCATGGGGGAGAATCCCCAGTACCGTTACTTCGGCCATCTCATGCGCTACATGAACCGGGTATGCCATCTCATCAGTGACGGCCGCTCGCTGGCAAAGGTGGGCGTGATGTATCACGCGGAGGCCGAGTGGGCTTCCAGCGACATGATGAAGACTCAGGAGATGGTGAAGCTGCTCACCCAGGCGCAGGTGGAATGCGACATCCTGCCCGCTGACGCGCTGATGGACGCGCCGGTGGAGAATGGCGCGCTGCGCCTGGGCAGCGGAAGCTATCGCGCGCTGGTGGTGCCCTATGCCGCGCAGCTGCCCGCCGATACCATCCGCGCGCTGGGCGCTCTGGCGAAGCGGGGCGTGCGCGTGGTTTTCACGAACGCGCTGCCCAAGGCGTCTTCGACGGAACCCATCAATATTCCCGCCGCGCTGGCAGGCTGCGCCGTGCTGAGCGGCCAGCCTATCGTGGACGACGTGGTGTCGCTGGGCCTGCGTTTCGCTTCCTGCGACGGTTTCCAGCCCGATTTGAAGCTCTATCCCTATGAAAAGGACGGGCGGATTCATCTGCTCCTGTTCAACGAGAGCATCCTGAATCCGATCGACACGGAGCTGACGCTGAACGGCACGCCCGACGCCGCGCTCTACGATCCCTACGAGAACAGGCTGTACAAGCCGGAAACCGACACGCAGGACGGCAAGACACGGGTAAAGCTGCGTCTGGAGCCCTGCGCGCTGCGGGTGCTCATCCTGGGCGGGGAGGCGATGGAAGCCGAACCGCTGCCGGATATACCCACCGGCCAGCGGCTCATCGAGGGCTGGCGCGTATCCACCGCCACGGCGAAGGAGTATCCCGCCTTCACGCCATGCCCGGCAATCACTGAACCCACCAACCTCAATCGCCCGGATGGCCTGCCCCGGTTCAGCGGCACCATCCGCTATGAAGGCACATTAGAGGCAAAGGCAGGTGAACGGCTGACGCTCGAACTGGGCGAAGTGGGAGAGACGGCGGAGGTGCTGGTCAACGGCCGGAGCGCTGGCGTGCGCCTGCAGTCGCCGTACCGTTTTGATCTGACGGGCCTGACGAAGGATGGGCAGAACGAACTGACTATCGACGTGACCAACACGCTGGTGTATCGCATGCACGACGGATTCTCCGCGTATCACGCCATCGCGGCCAGCGGTTTGATCGGGCCGGTGAGGTTGTCTGGATTAGCATAAGGGACAGATGCTGAGCTTTTTATGGGAAATGGATCCATCATAAAGACAGGACTTGTATCGATCAGTTTTCGCAAGCTGAAGGTGGCCGAAATCGTCGGCTTGTGCCGTCAATGCGACCTCTGGGAGATCTAGTAGTGCGGCGATATTCAGGCACCCAAGGGTAACCTGAATCAATCTACCAAGGAGGGGGTTCTCATGAAGCTATTTATTGGTGGTGACATTTCCCCAACAGCTGCGAGTGAGCCGTTCATGGCTTCAGGCGATATTCGCACATCCTTTGGAGACGTGTGTGATCTGGTCAAAGGAGCCGATCTGTTTATTGTGAATCTGGAATGCGCCTTGACTGAGCGAAACACGCCAATTCGGAAATGTGGCCCGAATTTGAAAGCACGCCCTTCATGTGCAAGAACGCTTAAAAAACTTGGTGTGACGGACGCAGGCCTTTCCAATAACCATGTATATGACTATGGAAGTGCTGGTTTCCATGACACACTGTTCACTCTAGAGCAAGTAGGTATCCGTTATACAGGTGTCGGCCGGAACGAACAGGACGCACGGAAGCCTCATTACATGAATGTGTGCGGAAAAACCATCGCCCTCATCTGTGTATGTGAGCATGAATACAGCTATGCTTTACCGGATAGGGAGGGCTGCTGGGGCTTCGACCCGTTTGAAACCATGGAGGATATTGCCATTGCCAAGGCCAACAGTAACTATTTGATCGTGTTATATCATGGAGGTAAGGAGCAATGTCGTTATCCCTCCCCACGATTGAGACGAGCTTGCCAAGCTATGGTACGTGCAGGTGCCGACTTAATTCTCTGCCAGCACAGTCACTGCATCGGAGTGTCGGAGAAATATCATGAGGGAAACATCGTATACGGCCAGGGGAATTTTAACTTTGTAGCCAACCAAGAACATCCTCACTGGCGCAATGGTTTACTACTAGAGGTAGATCTGGATGAATCGATGATACCTACTTTTATCTTCCATCCACTCAAGATCAACGAACATGGTGTCGAGTTATGCCAGAATGAAGAGAAGCAGCGTCTGCTTGATGAGTTTTTCGCACGCACAGCTGTTCTAGAAGACTATGAGGCCTGGATGGCAGAATGGAATGGTTTCTGCCTTAGTGTAAAGCCGGCCTATCGCCGTGCGATTGCTATTGCATTCGAGGATGATACAGAGACGCCGCAACAGATTTTCCCACACTATCTGGACTGCGAAGCTCATACTGATGTATGGCGTCAACTCTACCCAACCTGGAACGGCGAAAACTTGATAGAAAAAAACTAAGTTTCAAATGTACAGATGGCATCATGCGGATGGTGGTGTTAAGATGAAGGTGGAGGTGCCAGAAGGCATATTGGTTCGATATGAAGACTGGATCATGACAGCTGGTACCTGTGAGTTTTAGATAGTGTAATTATAATTGCTTTCCATATTGATAGGAGGATGGATTCATGAAAACGATTCGCGAGAAGCAGTTGCTGGTCGGCGCGGACTTCGCCGGCTATCCACTCAAGGAAGCAGTTTGTGCTCACCTGCGTGCAAAGGGGTGGCACATAACTGACGTCGGCGTGACGGATCCGAATACCAATGATACCGAGTATATGTTTCATCGCATTGGCCTGCGTGTCGGCGCGATGATTTCCGAAGGAGAATTTGAGCGTGCACTGATCTTCTGTGGCACCGGCATGGGCATTCACATCGCGGCGAGCAAGTGTCCGCATGTTCACGCAGGTGTGGTGGAGTCGGTTCCTGCGGCGCTGCGTGCTATCACGGGCAATGGCGTGAATGTTTTGGCTATGGGTGCCTTCTATGTGGCGCCACAGATGGGATGCGACATTGCGGACGCATACCTCGGCGCGGAGTTGGGTTCAGGCTATGAATGGTGGCACAATTTCTATGAATTCCACAAGCTGGCTATTGACGAGCTTGAGGCGTTTGACTATGAAACCTACAAATCGAATGGCTTTAAGATGCCACATCTGGGGGATTATGATTTGACTTTAGAGAAGAAGGACGACCTTCGGTTCCAACTGCGTGGTGATGATTGAATTGTCCGTACTCACAAAAAAGGGAAATGAATGCTGACCAGAACCGAACCGCATTATATTATATTGCTTCAGTTTCCCACTTATTCACTGCATAGGCCACCTATGAGCTGAATAACTAGGAAACTGAAGCATGTTCTTCTTTTTTATCGTCGTGTAAACTATGCCACGTACAAAGGCACCATTAGACGCTTTGGGCAATCCCATTGCGATCATGTTGACCACTGGCAATACCCCTGACATTACTGTTGCCGAGAAACTGATCAGCCAAATCGACTTCAAGGATTCGACCATTCTTGCTGACAGGGCCTACGGTAAGTGGGAGTTTCAAAATGGGAAACCCGCTTTATAAATCTTTCCAATCATAACGCTGATACAGAGGTGTCTCATCCAATGGTTTATCCAACAGTTCATAGCAGCCGGGCCTGCGTTGAGAGAACCTTGTCATGCGCATACTGGCAGATTTAATAAAGTTTTCCGAGCCATATTGCGGATCCGGCTCTTTGTGTATATCCACATCACAGGTAATCACTTCGGCGTGTTCGCGGTCTCCGGCGGCAATGATCCTGCCCATGTTGTCAACAACACAGCTCGGATCACAGGATTCCGGCAAACTGGAATTGGGGCCGATCCCCATTGCCGCCGCGATATACACGCTGTTTTCGTATGCGCGGCACAGGCCGTAAATGTTCTCCCATCCCCAGGTTGGAAGGACCAGCAAGTCAGCCCCCTTCAAAGCCTGAATCCGGGCAGTCTCCGGAAATTGCATGTCCCAGCAAACCTGTAGGCCGAGTATTCCGAGTTTTGTCTCAAACACCTCAATTTGATTTCCGTGAGTTAGCTGATACTCCTCGCCGGCTGGCAGATGCACCTTGCGGTGAATGCCAATGATTTCGCCGCTGTCATCTATCAATACGGCGCAATTGTATGTCTTTCCCTCAATCGTCAGGTATAAGCCCGCTACGATGTGCATATGCCATTCTTTGGCCTTTTCCCGGAATTTTCTGACAGTTGGTCCGTCCAATCCTTCATAAACATCCGGGTAACGCCACCGCATGTCCGCCCAGTGGAGATGCATGTTGATCCCTTCTATTGTTACCGCAAGGTCAGAATTTCTCTTTCCCGCCTCGTCGAGCATGCGGAATGTATCTTCCAGGGTCAATTCTGACTGTTTTTTCAAATAATCAAGATCAGGCAGGGAGTTTATTCCGTTATATGCAAAGCGCGGTATTTGCTGCAAAAGTGAAATCCTCATTTCGCTTCCTCCAATTTATCCATTAAATGCCCCGGTGGTCAGCCTTTGAATAAAGCTTTTGTATCCAGCGCTGAAAAAACAACAGAGGAATTGTTCCGAAGGTAAGCCCTGCGATTTTTGCGGTATAACCATTATCCATATTTTACATGGAAAAAGGCGGATGTGTCAAGTGTGCCCGTGAGACAGGCGCTTACTTCACACGCGGTCAGTATATAAAAGGAATCCATGCCATTTACAGGAAAATACGTTTGTGCTATAATACTGATAAAATGAAAAGAGAAATGAACAGGATAATGAATGAAGGAGCAGATGGAGATGAAAAAGCTGTTTTTCTGCGTCATTGTATTACTGCTGATTCCTGTCTGCTGTTACGCGGAAGTCAGGGGAAAAGCCGGCGAAAAGGCTCGCTGGAGTATTTCGGAAGATGGCGTTTTAACTATTTCTGGTACTCCTCCACTTTATACTTATGATGAATATGATGATCTTTATTATGAACGTCCCTGGTTCAAATATAATGACCGTATTTCAAGCATAACAGTTAATAAAGGATTTATTGATCTCCCAGCATATTGTTTTTATGGATTAAGCAATGTTACGAGCGTCTCTCTTCCGGACAGCATTAAATATATAGGCTATGCAGCATTTGAAGGCTGTTCAAGTTTGACCAGCATTGTCATTCCACAAGGTGTAAAGTGGATCGATTTCCTTACTTTCTCCGGATGCTCCAATTTGTCCGATATCCTGATCCCTGAAAGTGTAGGAGTTATTCAACAGGGTGCTTTTGAGAGGTGCAGAAGTTTATCAAAAATCATCCTCCCTGGTAACACGGATTTTGTTGAAGACTCCTTTGACAAAGGTATAACGATTGTTTCTTCGTGCAATTCCCGTTCAAGAGCCAGTGCTTTGGAATATGGGTTAAAATGGGAGATGTATGGTACGCATGATCTTGTCCGTCAGGACGGTCATGAGCCAACCTGCGTAGAGCCGGGGAATGAACCCTACTGGGAGTGCTCGAAATGTCATGCCTACTTCTCAGATTCGGATGGAGAAAATGAAATAGACGCGCCGGTTCTTATACCGATCGTCGATCATACTGTCGTCATCGACCCGGAAGTTCCGGCAACGTGTACGGCGACTGGATTAACCGCCGGTTCTCATTGTTCCGTTTGTCATAAAGTATTTGTCGCGCAAGAAGTAACAGAAAAAATTGACCATACCTACGCGTTTGTTCCTGAAGTTGAAGCAACCTGCTATTCGGAAGGCGCTTCCATGGGCATTATCTGCAACGTATGCGGGAAATGGCTTGTCGCTCCTACGGTGACTCCGATGAAATCACATACCATTGTTGATTCCGGGGCGGTTGCGCCAACTGAAACCGCGGCTGGCCACACAGAGGGTAAAATATGCTCTGTCTGCGGCGCAATAATCGAGGGAATCGAAATACCCGCTCTTTGTAACATGAATGTCCTGTACCTGCCTGCGTCAGTAAAGCATATTGAAGACTATTCTTTCACGGGAATAGATTGTCAGGCGATTATCATTCCATTTGGGTGTGAGACGATCGGTGAACATGCTTTTGCGGACTGCGCAAGTGTTTTATATGTAAAGATTCCATCTTCTGTTGTGTCTTGCCCTCAGAATGCCTTTTCGGAATGCAACCCGGATGTATTCTTGGATTTTAGCGCGAATTGATGGCATTCACAGGAGATTCAAAAGAAGAAGCAGATTAATGCCGCACCGCAATAACGCAGAACGACGCGCGCCGCCGGAGCGTTTTTTATGTCGCTCCGGCGGCGCTCTATATGGAAGGAGGAATTGTCTTCGCGTTATTCGGCCTTGTCCGCGCTCTCCTGCGGCGCGGGGGCTTGGGGTTCTTCGGATTCGGGCTGGGCGTCGCTAGCGCAGGCCTCGCAGGGCTTCTCCTCTTCCTTCAGGGGATGGGCCAGGCGATCCATGAGGGTGGCGCGCTGCTCGTCGGTCAGGTCGTCGCAGCGCTCCAGCAGCTCGTCGAAGCTGGCCTTGCTGATGTCGCAGCGGATCTTCTCGGAGAGGTTCTTCAGCTGCTCCACAACCTGATCGCGCACCTGATCGTAGCTCACGTTGTTCTCGGCGGCGGTTTCCTCGCCCTTCTTCACCAGCGTGTCGGCCAGATCCTTCGACTTCTCAAACGTGTAGGACACCGCGCCGACGCCGGCCATGACCAGACGGCGGATGGTTTCGTTCAGATCCATGTTGCATGCCTCCTTATCATCGGCGGTTTCGTTTGCTTACGGGTCTATTATATCGCGTTTCGCCCGGGAAACAAGCGAAACTGGTTTGAGGGGGATTAGAAAATGATAAGAAGCGCGGTGAGAATGAAATAAATGAAAAGCTGCACGAAATGATATATACTGCAAGAAAAATTGCAGATTCATCGCGGGCGGTTTTCCGCCCGCGAAGGGAAGCGGGGAGCGGAAAACCAGCGGAAGAAATGTTAAATTATTGATAAATATTACAAAAACGCCCTGGAAATCCGCTTTTCAGGGCGTTTTATGCCGGGAAGAAAGGTTGACAAAAAAACATGATGGTGCTAATATGAATAATTGTACTAATATCGCCTAATTGCCGGTTTTCGGCCCGCTCCCCCGCGAAAAAGCGGGAGACACCGGGGCGAACAACAGTATTGTACTACGGTTTGGCGGAAAAAGCAAGAGAAAATTATCCTAAACTTTACGTGGGATTTTTGGCGGAATGTAAGGACGAATAGAATCATTGTTTGAGGGGTGATTGCTTTTATGATCCACGAGGTGCAGATGGGCAAGCGCACGAGGATGAGCTTCGCGAGGATCGAGGAAGCGCTCGGTGTTCCGGATCTTATCGAGGTGCAGAAGAATTCCTACCAGCACTTTCTCAATGTCGATCTGAAAGAGGTTTTGGCGGACGTCTCGCCGATCAAGGACTACAACGAAAGCCTGGTGCTGGAGTTTGTGGACTACAAGCTGGACGAGACGCCGAAGAACAGCATTGAGCGCTGCAAGGAGCGCGACCAGACCTATGCCGCCCCACTGAAGGTGACGGTGCGCCTGACCGACAAGGAAACCGGTTCCATGCGCGAGAGCGACGTGTTCATCGGCGATTTCCCGCTCATGACCGAGCACGGCACCTTCATCATCAACGGCGCCGAGCGCGTCATCGTCAGCCAGCTGGTCCGTTCGCCGGGCGTGTACTATGAGCGCGCCATGGACAAGAGCGGCAAATACACCTACGCCACCAAGATGATCCCCAACCGCGGCGCGTGGCTGGAGTATGAGTGCGACCCCAACGACATCCTCTCCGTCCGCATCGACCGCACGCGCAAGCTGCCCATGACTGTGCTGCTGCGCGCGCTGGGCTATGGCAGCAACGCCGAGATCATCGACCTGCTGGGCGAGGACGAGCGCGTGAACGCCACCATCGCCCACGATCCCACCACCAGCACGGAGAAGGCGCTGGAGGAGATCTACAAGCGCCTGCGTCCCGGCGAGCCCGCCACCGTCGAATCCGCGCGGAACCTGCTGCACCTGCAGTTCTTCGATCCCAAGCGGTACGACCTGGCGCGGGTGGGCCGCTATAAGTATAATAAGAAGCTGGCCATCGCGGCCCGCCTGACGGGCGAGCGCCCGGAGACGGACGTGGTCAATCCCTTCACCGGGGAGATCCTGGTAACGGCCGGCCAGCTCATCACCGAGGAAATGGCCGAGACCATCCAGAACGCCGGCGTGAACGCCGTTCTGGTGAACAAGGAAAACCGCATCCTGCACGTGGTGGGCAACAACTTCGTGCGGCTGGAGGCGTTCCTGGAGGGCTATGATCCCCAGCTCTTCGCCCAGTATCAGGACGAGGTAAAGGCCCGGGAGGCCAGCGGCCAGAAGCTGCCCGAGGTGTACGAGCGCGTGCACGCGCCCGCCCTGGTGGAGCTCATCGACGAGGCCAGGACCAAGGGCACGCCCATCCTCACCCTGATCGACGAAAACATCGCCGCGCTGATCCCCAAGCACGTGCTGATCGACGACATCGTGGCCTCCATGAGCTATCAGGTGACCCTGCCCTACGGCGTGGGCAACCTGGACGACATCGACCATCTGGGCAACCGCCGCCTGCGCAGCGTGGGCGAGCTGCTGCAGAACCAGATCCGCGTGGGCCTGGCCCGGCTGGAGCGCATCGTGAAAGAGCGCATGGCCACCCAGGATCCCACCAAGGTGAGGCCCCAGGATCTCATCAACATCCGGCCCATGGCGGCGGCCATCAAGGAGTTCTTCGGCTCCTCCCAGCTGTCCCAGTTCATGGACCAGCCCAACCCCCTGGCCGAGCTGACCCACAAGCGCCGCCTGTCGGCCCTGGGCCCCGGCGGCCTGAACCGCGACCGCGCCTCCTTCGAGGTCCGCGACGTGCACTACTCCCACTACGGGCGCATCTGCCCCATTGAGACCCCTGAAGGCCCGAACATCGGCCTGATCGGCTCCCTGGCCACCTACGCCCGCATCAACGAATACGGCTTCATCGAGGCGCCCTACCGCCGCATCGACAAGGCCACCAGCAAGGTGCTGGACGAGATCATCTACATGACCGCCGACGAGGAGGACAAGTACGTCATCGCCCAGGCCAGCGAGCCTGTGGACGAGAACGGCTGCCTCATCAACGACCGCGTGACCGTGCGCATCCGCGACGAGATCACCGAGGTGGAGCGCCATCGCGTGGACTACATCGACGTGTCGCCCCGCCAGCTGGTCTCCGTGGCCACCGGCATGATCCCCTTCCTGGAGAACGACGACGCCACCCGCGCGCTGATGGGCTCCAACATGCAGCGCCAGGCTGTGCCGCTGCTCATGCCCGAGGCCCCCATCGTGGGCACCGGCATCGAGTACAAGGCCGCCTGCGACTCCGGCGTGGTGCTTCTGGCCAAGCACGGCGGCACCGTGGAGCGCGTGAGCGCCGATCAGATCGTCATCCGCACCGACGAGGGCGGGGTGGATCAGTACAAGCTGATCAAGTTCGCCCGCTCCAACCAGGGCACCTGCATCAACCAGCGGCCCCAGGTGATCGAGGGCGAATACGTGAAGCAGGGCCAGGTCATCGCCGATGGCCCCTCCACCGACCAGGGCGAAATCGCGCTGGGCCACAATGTGCTCATCGCCTTCATGACCTGGGAGGGCTACAACTACGAGGACGCCGTCCTCATCAGCGAGCGGCTGGTGAAGGAGGACGTTTACACCTCGATCCACATCGAGGAATATGAATCCGAGGCCCGTGACACCAAGCTGG
This sequence comes from uncultured Eubacteriales bacterium, assembly GCA_902790345.1. Taxonomy (GTDB): domain Bacteria; phylum Bacillota; class Clostridia; order Christensenellales; family Aristaeellaceae; genus Firm-10. Next base: position 10,243 of record CADARO010000043.1, read on the forward strand.
GGCCGGAGGAAATCACCCGCGACATCCCCAACGTGGGCGAGGACGCCCTGCGCGATCTGGACGAGCGCGGCGTCATCCGCATCGGCGCGGAGGTCCGCGCGGGCGACATCCTGGTGGGCAAGGTCACGCCCAAGGGCGAGACCGAGCTGACCGCCGAGGAGCGCCTGCTGCGCGCCATCTTCGGCGAAAAGGCGCGCGAGGTGCGCGACACCTCCCTGCGCGTGCCCCACGGCGAATTCGGCATCATCGTGGACGTGAAGGAGCTGACCCGCGAGAACCGCGACGAAATGGCTCCCGGCGTCAACCGCGTGGTGCGCGTCTACATTGCCCAGAAGAGAAAGATCCAGGTGGGCGACAAGATGGCCGGCCGCCACGGCAACAAGGGCGTCGTCTCCCGCGTGCTGCGTGAGGAGGACATGCCCTTCATGCCCGACGGCACCCCGGTGGACATCGTGCTGAACCCCCTGGGCGTGCCTTCCCGAATGAACATCGGCCAGGTGCTGGAGGTCCATCTGGGCCTGGCGGCCAAGGCGCTGGGCTGGCACATCGCCACCCCCGTGTTCGACGGCGCCACCTACGAGGACATCCAGGAATGCATGGAAAAGGCGGCTCAGGTGACCGAGCCCAGCCTGATCGACGAAAACGGCCGCCCGGTGATCCAGTTCTCCAAGTGCGGGCTGAACGTCGACGGCAAGATCCAGCTCTACGACGGCCGCACCGGCGATCCCTTCGATCACCGCGTGACCGTGGGCTACATGTACTACCTGAAGCTGCATCATCTGGTGGACGACAAGATCCACGCCCGCTCCACCGGCCCCTACTCGCTGATCACCCAGCAGCCTCTGGGCGGCAAGGCCCAGTTCGGCGGCCAGCGCTTCGGCGAGATGGAAGTCTGGGCCCTGTACGCCTACGGCGCCAGCCATGTGCTGCAGGAGATCCTCACCGTCAAGTCGGACGACATGGTGGGCCGCGTGAAGACCTTCGAGGCCATCGTCAAGGGCGAGAACATCCCCGAGCCCGGCATTCCGGAATCCTTCCGCGTGCTGGTCAAGGAGCTGCAGTCCCTGGGCCTTGACATCCGCGTGCTGGACAAGAACAAGAACGTCATGGAACTCACCGACAACGACGACGACCTGCCCGACACGCAGGAGGTCAACATCGACGACGCCGACGCGGACAGCGCCGCGCTCATGGGCGAAGGCGACGAGGGCGTGGATGACGAGATCATCGACGACTTCGACATCGAGGACGATCTGTCCGGCATCGCCGACGACGACATGTTCGACCTGTAAGCGTTCACCAAAATATGCCGACTCGGGCTGCATCAGTCCGGTTCATAGAAGGGAGAGACCCCTTTGTTTGATCTGAACAATCTTGATTCCATTCAAATTGGCCTGGCGTCGCCGGAGCAGATCCGCGCGTGGTCTCACGGCGAGGTGGAAAAGCCTGAAACGATCAACTACCGCACGCTCAAGCCGGAACGGGACGGCCTGTTCTGCGAGCGCATTTTCGGCCCCACGAAGGACTGGGAGTGCAACTGCGGCAAATACAAGCGCGTGCGCAACAAGGGCATCGTGTGCGACAAGTGCGGCGTCGAGGTGACCCGCGCCAAGGTGCGCCGCGAGCGCATGGGCCACATCGAGCTGGCCGCGCCCGTGAGCCACATCTGGTATTTCAAGGGCATTCCGAGCCACATCGGAACGTTGCTTGAGCTCACCCCCCGGGCGCTGGAGCGCGTGCTGTACTTCGCGGCCTACATCGTGCTGGACCCCGGCAGCTCCAACCTGAACAAGCTGCAGGTGCTCAGCGACCACGAGTACCATGAGGCGCTGGAAAAGTATCCCCCCGTGGACGGCGTGGATCAGTTCCGCGTGGGCATGGGCGCGGAGGCCATCAAGGAACTGCTGCAGGAGCTGGATCTGGACGCCATCTCCGCGCAGCTGCGCAGCGAGATCCGCACCCTGGGCGAAAAAGAGGGCAACCGGGAGACCGAGGGCCAGAAGCTGCAAAAGGCCATCAAGCGCCTGGAGGTCGTCGAGGCCTTCCGCATGAGCGGCAACAAGCCCGAGTGGATGATCCTGGACGTGGTGCCGGTGATCCCGCCGGAGCTCAGAAGCATGGTCCAGCTGGACGGCGGCCGCTTCGCCACCTCCGACCTGAACGACCTGTATCGCCGCATCATCAATCGAAACAACCGCCTGAAGAGGCTGCTGGAGCTGGGCGCGCCGGACATCATCGTGCGCAACGAGAAGCGCATGCTGCAGGAGGCCGTGGACGCCCTGATCGACAACGGCCGCCGCGGCCGCGCCGTGACCGGCCCCGGCAACCGCCCGCTGAAGTCGCTCTCCGAAATGCTGCGCGGCAAGCAGGGTCGCTTCCGCCAGAACCTGCTGGGCAAGCGCGTGGACTACTCTGGCCGTTCCGTTATCGTCATCGGCCCCACGCTGAAGATGTATCAGTGCGGTCTGCCGAAGGAAATGGCGCTGGAGCTGTTCAAGCCCTTCGTTATGCAGAAGCTGGTTGAAAAAGAGCTGGTTCACAACATCAAGTCCGCCAAGCGCGCGGTGGAGCGCGTGAAGCCCGAGGTTTGGGATGTGCTGGAGGAGGTCATTCGCGAGCACCCGGTCATGCTGAACCGCGCGCCCACGCTGCACCGCCTGGGCATCCAGGCCTTCGAGCCCATCCTGGTGGAGGGCAAGGCCATCAAGCTGCATCCGCTGATGTGCACCGCCTTCAACGCCGACTTCGACGGCGACCAGATGGCCGTTCACGTGCCGCTGTCCATGGAGGCTCAGGCCGAGGCCCGGTTCCTGATGCTCTCCGCCAACAACATCCTGAAGCCCCAGGACGGCAAGCCCGTCGTCATCCCGACGCAGGACATGATCCTGGGCTGCTACTACCTGACGCAGGTGCGTCCCGGCGCCCTGGGCGAGGGCAACATCTACACCGACGTCAACGAGGCCCTCATGGCCTATCAGACCGGCAACCTGTCGCTGCAGGCGAAGTGCAAGATCCGCATGTTCCGCACCATCGACGGCGTGGAGCACAGCCGGATCGTGGAGACCACCATCGGCAAGGTGATCTTCAACGAGCAGATCCCCCAGGACATGGGCATGGTGCCCAGGGAGACCGTGGATGACATGTTCCGCCACGAGGTGGACAAGATCGTCGACAAGAAGATGCTGGGCAAGATCGTCGACGCGTGCTACCGCGCCCACGGCGTCACCCGCACCGTGCAGATGCTGGACGCCATCAAAGCCATGGGCTATCAGTACTCCACCAAGGGCGCGCTGACCGTGTCCGTGGCGGACGTCGTGGTGCCCGAGAGCAAGAAGACCATCATGCGCCAGGCCGAGCAGGACGTTCTGAACATCGAAAAGCAGTACAAGCGCGGCCGTCTGTCCAACAACGAGCGCTATCAGGCGGTCATCAACGTGTGGGACAAGGCCACGACGGACATCACCAAGGCCGTTATGGAATCCATGGATGAGTTCAACCCCATCTCCATGATGGCCAACTCCGGCGCCCGCGGCTCCACCAACCAGATTCGCCAGCTCTCCGGCATGCGCGGCCTGATGGCCTCGCCTTCCGGCTCCATCATCGAGCTGCCCATCAAGGCCAACTTCCGCGAGGGCCTCACGGTTCTGGAGTTCTTCCTCTCGTCCCACGGCTCCCGCAAGGCCCTGGCCGATACCGCTCTGAAGACCGCCGACTCGGGCTACATGACCCGCCGCCTGGTGGACGTGTCTCAGGAGGTCATCATCCGCGAGGTGGACTGCTTCGCGGCCAAGGGCGAGCGCGTGCGCGGCCAGGTGGTGAACACCATCACCGACGGCCAGGGCGTGCTGGAGGAGCTGGAGGAGCGTCTGACCGGCCGCGTGGCCGCCGAGGACGTGATCGATCCCAACACTGGCGAAGTGCTGGCCCACGTGAACGAGCTGATCGACAAGGACATGGCCCAGCGCATCTGCGCCGCCGGCATCACCGACGTGAACATCCGCACCGTGCTCACCTGCCGCAGCGAAAACGGCGTGTGCGCCCGCTGCTACGGCGCCAACCTGACCAACGGCAAGCTGGTGGACGTGGGCGAGGCCGTGGGCATCATCGCGGCTCAGTCCATCGGCGAGCCCGGCACTCAGCTGACCATGCGTACCTTCCACTCCGGCGGCGTGGCCAGCGGCGACGACATCACCCAGGGTCTTCCCCGCGTGGAGGAGCTGTTCGAGGCGCGCCGGCCCAAGCGCGAGGCCGTGCTGGCCGAGATCGGCGGCACCGTGTCCGTCACGGACACCAAGAAGAAGCGGGAGGTCATCGTCCGCTCGGCGGACGGCGAGGCCCGCCCCTACGCCATCAACTACGGCGCGAAGCTGAAGGTGACGGACGGCCAGGTCATCGAGGCCGGCACCCCCCTCACCGACGGCGCGCAGAACCCGCAGGACATCCTGCGCATCCTGGGCGTGCGCGCGGTGCAGGACTATCAGCTGCGCGAAGTGCAGCGCACCTACCGCTCCCAGGCCGTGGCCGTGGCCGACAAGCACATCGAGGTCATCGTGCGTCAGATGATGCGCAAGGTCAAGGTTCAGGACGCGGCGGACACCAACCTGCTGCCGGGCTCCATGGTGGATATCTTCAAGTTCGAGCGCGAGAACGAGGCCACCATCATGGCGGGCGGCCGTCCGGCCACCGCCAAGCGCGTGCTGCTGGGCATCACCAAGGCCTCCCTGGCCACCGATTCCTTCCTCTCCGCCGCCTCCTTCCAGGAGACGACCCGCGTGCTGACCGAGGCCGCCATCAAGGGCAAGGTCGACCCGCTGCTGGGCCTGAAGGAAAACGTCATCGTGGGCAAGCTGATCCCCGCCGGCACCGGCCTGAAGTACTACAACGACATCACCGTGCACGAGGTCTACGACTGACGCCGGTTCATCGCCTGAACAAGGCAGCATCGGACTTCTTCGCGCCTTGGCGCGGAGAAGTCCGTTTTCGGCAGGGTTCGCGGCGCTTTGGGCCCTCGCGGCCCGGCGAAACCGCGCTCTGCCCGAAAATCTTAATGGACAAATGATTGACAATTCATATTCATTAGTGTTACAATTCAGAAGTTTGGAAATACTGGCGGAAGGGATGATGATGAATGCTCGAAATGCTCACCGGAGCGAATAAGGTGGTCGGCGCCAAGCAGGTGCTGCGCGCGATCGAGGCAGGCGGCGTTTCCAGGGTGTTCATCGCGTCGGACGCCGATATGTTTGTCACGCGGCCCGTGTTCGACGCCTGCCGCGCGGCGAATGTCGAGATCATCGAGGTTCCGTCCATGAAGGCGCTGGGCGAGGCCTGCGGCGTGCAGGTAAAGGCCGCCGCCGCCGCGATCAGGCGCTGATTTCCGGTTTTGTCTATATGCCCCGAGGGTTGCGGGGTCGTATATAGAACCCCATATCCTGACTATTTTGAGGAGGTGTCTCCATGCCCACGATCAATCAGTTGATTCGCAAGGGTAGGGAAAAGAGGACGACCAAGTCCAATTCGCCCATTCTGCAGAAATGCCCGCAGAAGCGCGGTGTCTGCCTTCAGGTGAGAACGCTGACACCCAAGAAGCCGAACTCGGCTCTGCGTAAGATCGCTCGTGTCCGTCTGACGAACATGACCGAAGGTACTTGCTATATTCCCGGCATCGGCCACAACCTGCAGGAGCACTCCGTCGTGCTGATCCGCGGCGGCAAGGTGCGCGACCTGCCTGGTACCCGTTATCACATCATCCGCGGCGCTCTGGATGCTGCTGGCGTTGCCAAGCGTATGCAGGGTCGCTCTCTCTACGGCGCGAAGCGGCCCAAGAAGTAACGGATGGTTCGCCTGAGGGCGGTTTCGCGGGAGGAAGCGTCTGGAAGGAACGTCGGACGCGGCCTTTCGCCGGATCGGGCTTCAGGACCGAGGGGCAGCGCCAAATGCCCCGAGCAGCCGTCTGTCTGTTTCCCAGGTCAGTGATACGCCAACTATTGTAAGGAGGGACAACCCATGCCCAGACGTGGATTTATTCCGAAGCGCGAAGTGCTTCCGGATCCAGTATATAATACCACCATCATCACCAAGCTGATCAACCAGCTGATGTACGACGGCAAGCGCGGCATCGCGCAGTCCGTGTGCTACAACGCCTTTGAGCAGGTCTCCCAGAAGACCGGCAAGGACGCCATGGAAGTGTTCAACGCGGCTCTGGCGAACATCATGCCCGCCTTGGAAGTCAAGGCCCGCCGCGTCGGCGGCGCCACCTACCAGGTGCCTGTTGAGATTCGTCCCGAGCGCCGCCAGACCCTGGCCCTCAGGTGGCTTGTGACCTTCTCCCGCAACCGCGGTGAGCGCAGCATGGCCGACCGCCTGGCTGCCGAGATCATGGACGCCGCCAATAACACCGGCAACGCCGTGAAGCGTCGCGAGGATATGCACAAGATGGCCGAGGCCAACAAGGCGTTCGCCCACTATCGCTGGTAAAATCTATCCTTATCTGCGAAGGCATCGCATCGTTTTGCAACTGAAAGGGGAAAGTAAGAAGTGTCGAGAACTCATCCGCTTGAGCATGTGCGCAACATCGGCATCATGGCTCATATAGACGCCGGCAAGACCACCACGACGGAGCGCATCCTCTTCTACACGGGGCGCACCCATCGCATGGGGGAAACGCATGAAGGCGCGGCGACCATGGACTGGATGGAGCAGGAGCAGGAGCGCGGCATTACAATCACCTCTGCGGCGACCACATGCGAATGGCGTCATTGCCAGATCAATATCATCGACACGCCCGGTCACGTCGACTTTACCGTCGAGGTTGAGCGGTCCCTGAGAGTTCTGGACGGCGCGGTGGCCGTTTTCTGCGCCAAGGGCGGCGTGGAGCCCCAGTCGGAAACCGTGTGGCGTCAGGCGACGAAGTACGGCGTGCCCCGCCTGGCTTACGTCAACAAGATGGACATCACGGGCGCGGATTTCTTCCGCGTGGTCGACATGATGAAGGACAGGCTGAAGGCGAATGCCGCGCCCATCCAGCTGCCCATCGGCTCCGAGGCCAGCTTCGTTGGCATCATCGACCTGCTCACCATGAAGGCCGAGATCTACAAGGACGATCTGGGCAACGTCATCGATGAGTCGGAAATTCCGGAAGACATGCGGGAAGAGGCCGAAACCTGGCGCGCCAACCTGATCGAATCCGTGGCCGAGAGCGACGACGAGATCATGGAGAAGTTCCTGGAGGGCGAAGAGCCCACCATCGACGAGCTGAAGGCCGCCATCCGCCGCGCCACCATCGCCGGCAAGCTGAATCCCGTGCTGTGCGGCACGTCCTACCGCAACAAGGGTGTGCAGCCCCTGCTGGACGCTGTGGTCGATTATCTGCCCTCCCCGCTGGACATCCCGCCGGTCAGCGGCACAAACAAGGATTCCGGCGCCGAGGAGCATCGCCTCGCCTCCGACGACGAGAAGTTCGCCGCGCTGGCGTTCAAGATCATGGTCGATCCCTTCGTGGGCAAGCTCGCCTTCGTGCGCGTGTATTCCGGCGTTCTGACTTCGGGCAGTTATGTTTACAACTCCACGAAGGGGAAGCGTGAGCGCGTGGGCCGCATCCTGCGCATGCACGCCAACCATCGCGAGGAGGTTGAGGAGGTTCGCGCGGGCGACATCGTCGGCATCGTGGGCTTCAAGGACACCACCACCGGCGATTCCCTCTGCGACGAAAAGGCCCCCATCATCCTCGAATCCATGGAATTCCCGGATCCCGTCATCCGCGTGGCCATCGAGCCCAAGACCAAGGCCGGTCAGGACAAGATGGGCATCGCGCTGATGCGCCTGGCGGAGGAGGATCCGACCTTCAAGACCTATACCGACGACCAGACGGGTCAGACCATCATCGCCGGCATGGGCGAGCTGCATCTGGAGATCATCGTGGATCGCCTGCTGCGCGAGTTCAAGGTGGAAGCCACCGTGGGCGCGCCTCAGGTGGCCTACAAGGAGACCGTCCGCAAGACGGTCAAGGCCGAGGGCCTGTTCAAGCGGCAGACCGGCGGCCACGGCCAGTACGGCCATTGCTGGATCGAGGTTTCTCCCCGGAACCCGGGCGAGGGCTATCAGTTCAGCAACGACACCGTGGGCGGCGTGATCCCCAAGGAATTCATCCCCGCCATCGACGCCGGCATTCAGGAGGCCGCGCAGAGCGGTATCCTGGGCGGCTACGAGGTGGTTGACTTCGGCGTGTCGCTGTACGACGGCTCCTATCACGAGGTTGACTCCTCTGAAATGGCCTTCAAGATCGCCGGCTCCATGGCGCTGAAGGAAGCGCTGCGCAAGGCGGACTGCGCCCTGCTGGAGCCCATGATGAAGGTTGAGATCGTGGTGCCCGACGAGTACATGGGCGACGTGATGGGCGACCTCACCGGCCGGCGCGGCCGCGTGGAGGGCATGGAGGCTCACGCGGGCCTGCAGTCCATCCACGGCATCGTGCCCCTGAGCGAGATGTTTGGCTACGCCACCGATCTTCGCTCCCGCACCCAGGGCCGCGGCAACTACACCATGCAGTTCGCGCAGTATGAAGAAGTGCCCCGTTCCATCGCCAACAAGGTGCTGGGCATCAAGGGCTGACAAAACAATCACTTTTGAATCAATGAATTAGGAGGACTGGTTCCAATGGCAAAGGCGAAGTTTGAACGCACGAAGCCCCATGTAAACGTGGGCACGATCGGACACGTTGACCACGGCAAGACCACCCTGACCGCCGCCAACGGCAAGACCACCCTGACCGCCGCCATCACCATGGTGCTGGCGAAGCACGGCGGCGCGACGGCCATGCGCTATGACGAAATCGACAAGGCGCCCGAAGAGAAGGCCCGCGGCATCACGATCAACACCGCGCACGTCGAGTATCAGACCGACGCCCGTCACTATGCTCACGTCGACTGCCCCGGCCACGCCGACTATGTCAAGAACATGATCACCGGCGCCGCGCAGATGGACGGCGCTATCCTGGTGGTTTCCGCCGCTGACGGCCCCATGCCCCAGACCCGCGAACACATTCTGCTGGCCCATCAGGTCGGCGTTCAGTACATCATCGTGTTCCTGAACAAGTGCGACATGGTTGACGACGAGGAGCTGCTGGAGCTGGTTGAGATGGAAGTGCGCGAGCTGCTGAGCAGCTACGACTTCCCCGGCGACGACATCCCGATCATCAAGGGTTCCGCGCTGCAGGCTCTGGAGTATGTCATGAACGGCGGCGAGGACGTGGACAACGCCCCCGAGTGCAAGTGCATCTTCGAGCTGATGGAGGCTGTTGACAACTACATTCCGTCTCCCGAGCGCGCCACCGACAAGCCCTTCCTGATGCCCGTTGAGGACGTGTTCTCCATCACCGGCCGCGGCACCGTTGCCACCGGTCGTGTGGAGCGCGGCGT
>CADARO010000044.1 GCA_902790345.1 uncultured Eubacteriales bacterium
GGGCCGGCGATGCCGTCCACCGAGAGCCCGTTGCGCTGCTGGAAGAGCATCACGGCCTGGCGGGTCGCCTCGTCGAAGGTGTTGGTGTCGCCTGTCGCCGGGTAACCCAGCTGGATGAGCACGTCCTTCATCTCCAGCACATCCTCGCCCGTGTCTCCCAACTGCAGCTTGTTGTAGCGGGTGGTCTCCGTGGCGGCGGACTTGGCGCTGGAGGAGTAGAGCTTCTGGAGCGTGGTGTTTCCGGCGACGCCGTCCACCGGCGAAATCTTGTTGCGCTTCTGGAAGGCCTTCACCGCCTCCGTGGTCGCGTCGCCGTAGCTCCCGTCGATGGTCGAGTGGTAATAGCCCAGCTCGTAAAGCGTGTACTGCAGGTTGGTCACGGCGGTGCCGCTCATGCCGGGCCGCAGCGTGCTGTAGCTGATGCTGCTCCCCGTGGTGTACAGGGCGCGCTGGGTGGCAGGGCCGGCCTTGCCGTCCGCCTCCAGACCGCTGGCCATCTGGAAGGCGATGACGGCGGACACGGTGCCCACGCCATAGGTGCCGTCCACGCTGCCCGCGTAGAAGCCGGCCTTCTTCAGGGCGCTCTGCAGGGTTCTCACCGCGTCGCCCGTGCTGCCGGACTCCAGGGTCACATAGCCCGTGGAGGCCACCTGCGAGGTGTTGACGTCCACGCTCCCGGCGGCCGCGCCCGTATTCCTCGGCGCGGTGTCCACAAACAGGCCGTTCAGGGTCGCGGTGCCGGCCACGCCGTCCGCAGTCAAGCCGATGACCGCCTGGAAGAGGCGCACGGCCTGCTCAGTGCTGGCGCCATACTGGCCGTCCACGCTGCCCCGGTAGTAGCCCAGGTTCTTCAGCCGGCGCTGCAGGGCGCGCACCTCCTCGCCCTCGTTGCCGAGCTTGAGGCTCAGGCCGATGGCCGCGGTGGAGTCGGAGGTTCTCGGCGCATTGTCGGAATAGAGGGCGGTGAGGGTGTCGGGGCCGGCCTTGCCGTCCGCCCAGAGGCCCTTGCGGTTCTGGAAGGCCTTGACCGCTGCCTGGGTCGCGCCGCCGTAGGAGCCGTCCGCCTTGCCGGAGAGCCAGCCGAGGGAGATCAGCCGCTGCTGCAGCTTGGTCACCTCGTTGCCGCGGGTGCCCACCTCCAGGTAGATGTTGGTGCGGCCCGTGGCGGTGGGCCGAGGCGTTGCGGTCACCCCGGGCTTGGCGGTGGCCGCCGAGGCGGCGCGTTTGGCGCTGGAGCTGTAGAGCTTCGCGGTGGTCTGGGCGCCGGCCTTGCCGTCCACACCCAGTCCGTTGGCGGCCTGGAAGGCGCGCACAGCGGCCTCCGTGCCGTCACCGAAATGGCCGTCCACCGAGCCGGCGTAATAGCCCAGGTCCTTCAGCCGCTGCTGCAGCCTGCGCACGTCGGAGCCCTTGGAGCCGTTCTTGAGGCTGGTGGGCGCCTGGGTCGTGGCGACAGGCTCCTGGGTGATGACCGCCACCGTCGTCACGGGCTTGGTGGTCGCGGGCGCCCAGGTCGGCGTCGGGGTCGGCGCGGCTTCGGGCGTGCCGGAGGGCTCATCGGTCGGCGTCACCACCGGCACAGGCGTGGGCGTCGGGGTCGGCACGAGGGTCGCGAATGGCAGCACCGACTCCTGCGGGAGCACCTGGGTGTTGTTGCTGATATCATCCGGCGGCACATAACAGCCGCTGAGCAGGAGCGAAACCGCCAGCACGCTCGCCAGCAGTAGCCGTTTCCTGTTTCTGCCTTTCATCATCTTCTCATCAACCGCCTTTCGTCGTCGGTTTATCATCTTCGGGTACGGCTTTATTGTACGCTTTTTTCGTCTCCCGCGCAAGAGGGCCGCGCCGCCTTGGCGGCTGCGCGTTCAATCCCCTCACCCGTTCAACGTTGAAAGCGGCCGGAATCTTGCATGCGGAGGCAGGATTTTTTCTCCGCTTATCGAATGATAACTTGAATACTTTTGCGAGGTGACTTTCATGTCAGAATGTACCCACGATTGTTCCACCTGCGGCGTTGACTGCGCGTCCCGCACCCAGGAAAGCCTGCTGGCGCCCCAGAACGCCCACAGCAAGGTGAAGCGCGTCATCGGCGTCGTCAGCGGCAAGGGCGGCGTCGGCAAGAGCCTGGTGACCGGCCTGCTGGCCTCCGGCATGCGCCGCGCCGGCAAGAAGGTGGCCGTGCTGGACGCCGACATCACCGGCCCCAGCATCCCGCGCATCTTCGGCATCACCGACAAGGCCTACGGCGACGAGCGCGGCATCCTGCCTGCCCTGACCTCCACCGGCATCGAGGTGATGAGCGTCAACCTGCTGCTGGACAACGACACCGATCCCGTCGTGTGGCGCGGCAGCCTGATCGCCGGCACGGTGAAGCAGTTCTGGACGGACGTCGTCTGGGACGAGGTGGACTATATGTTTGTTGATATGCCTCCGGGAACCGGCGACGTGCCGCTGACGGTCTTCCAATCGCTGCCCGTGGACGGCATCATCATCGTGCTCAGCCCCCAGGAGCTGGTGGGCATGATCGTTGAGAAGGCCGTGAACATGGCCAAGATGATGAACATCCCCGTGCTCGGCCTGGTGGAGAACATGAGCTACTACACCTGCCCCGACTGCGGCAAGCGGCTCTACCCCTTCGGCCAGAGCAAGGTGATGCAGGTCGCCCAGGCCCACAGCCTGCCTGTGCTGGCCACCCTGCCCATTGATCCCACCATCGCCATGGCCTGCGACGCGGGCCGCGTGGAGCAGATTGCCGGCGACTGGATGGACGGCGCCCTCGCGGTGCTCGGCGGCATTGAGGCGCGTGCATGAAACCGGCGCCCCTGCCGGACGCCCGTGACCGCCACATCCCCGTGCTGGACGGCTATCGGGTGATCATGGTGTTCATCGTCAGCTGGTTCCACATCTGGCAGCAGAGCTGGCTGACGCCGAGGATTGGCCGCGTCTCCCTGGACTTTCTGGTTCGCGCCGGATACATGCCGGTGGACGCGACCATCCTCCTCAGCGGCTTCCTGCTCTTTCTGCCCTATGCGCGCGCCATGCTGCTGGGCGATCCCTGGCCGGACACGCGCACCTTCTACCGCAGGCGCGTGGCGAGGATCGTGCCCAGCTACCTGCTGATCACCCTCGTGATGCTCTTCGCCGTGGCGATCCCGCAGAAGGCCTACAGCTCCGCCGGGCGCATGCTGGGTGATGTGCTGGCCCATCTGACCTTCACCTTCACCTTCTTCCGCGAGACCTACCTGGGCAGCCCGCTGGGCGGCTCCAGCTGGACGCTGTGCGTGGAGGCGCAGATGTACCTGCTCTTCCCCTTCATCGCGAGGCTGTGCGCAAAACACACCGGCGCGACCCTGTTCGGCATGGCGCTGGTGTCCGCGTACTTCCGCGGCTTCTGCCTGTGGCGGATGACCGAGTACGGCATGGTGGTGAACCAGCTGATCTCCTTCCTGGACGTCTACGCCCTGGGCATGGCCTGCGCTCTCATCTACATCCGCCTGTGCGAGCGCTTCAAAAGCGCGCAAAAGCCCCTCCGGCTCCAGGCCGCGGCGACGGTTCTGCTGGCGCTGTCCCTGGTACTGTCGGTGGTCGTGCTGCGCGCCCAGGCCTACTCCGGCGCCCACGACAACATCCAGGCCGGCCAGATGGCCCGGCGGCCCCTGTGGGCGCTGTGCTGCGCGGGCATCCTGATGAGCCTGCCCTTCTCCCTGCGGTGCGTCCGCTTTCTCTTCGGCAACCGTCTCATGCGGTGGCTCTCCGCCATCTCCATGAATTACTACCTGATCCACCAGAACCTCATCGTGCAGCTGCGCCACCACCGGATTCCCTACTCCGAGTTTGATCTGCCCAACCAGGCCGGCGACGCCGTCTGGCAGTGGCAGTACACCGGGCTCGCCTTCGGGCTGTCCGTGCTGGCGGCCGTGCTGGTCACCCTGCTGGTGGAAAAGCCCTTTGCGCGGCTGATTCTTCGCCCGAAGGCCTCCGGCCGCAAAGCCTGACCGCCTGTTCCTCCCAACGCCTTCACAGAGGAGAGAAGCGTCATGTCTGAAAGCAAACGCCATCCCGCGATCACCAAGGTTGTCATCACAGGCGGCCCGTGCGCGGGCAAATCCACCGCCCTGAGCTGGATCAACAACGCCTTCACCAGCAAGGGCTACAAGGTGCTTGTGGTGCCGGAGACCGCCACCGAGTTCATCACCGGCGGCGTCGCACCCTGGACCTGCGGCACCAACGAGGAATACCAGAAGTGCCAGATGTCCCTGCAGCTGGAGAAGGAGCGCCTCTTCGAGTACGCCGCCGGCACCATGGACGCCGAGCGCATCCTCATCGTGTGCGACCGCGGGGCCATGGACAACAAGGCTTACATGACCGACGAGGAGTTTCAGCGCGTGCTGCAGTTCGTCGGCCGCGACGAGACCACCCTGCGGGACAGCTACGACGCGGTCTTCCACTTGGTGACCGCCGCAAAGGGCGCGGAGCAGTTTTACACCAAGGAGAACAACGCCGCCCGCTACGAGACGGTGGAGGAAGCCCGTGTGCTGGACGACAAGCTCCTCGCCTCCTGGAACGGGCACCCGCATCTGCGCATCATCGACAACAAGACCGATTTCAGCGTGAAGATGCACCGCCTCATCTCCGAGATGACCGCCCTGCTGGGCGAACCCGAGCCCTACGAGGTGGAGCGGAAGTACCTCATCGCCTTCCCGGATCTGGCGCAGCTGGAAAAGATGCCCTCCTGCCGCAAGGTGGAGATCAGCCAGGTCTATCTGAAGGCCGCTCCCGGCGAGGTGATCCGCCTGCGCCAGCGCGGCATCGACGGCCACTACTCCTACTATGTGACCACCCGCCGCCCCGCCGGCGAGGGCAAGCGGATCGAGATCGAGCGCATGATCAGCCAGAGCGAATACCTGCGGCTGATGATGGACGCCGACCTCTCCTATCACCCCATCCGGAAGACGCGCTACTGCCTCACCCACGCCTGCCACGTGTTCAACATCGACATTTATCCCTTCTGGCAGGATCAGGCGCTGATGGAGACCGAGCTGTACGACATGGACGAGGCGGTGGAATTCCCGCCGATGATCCAGGTGCTGCAGGAGGTCACCATGGATCCGCGCTACAGGAACCACGCGCTGGCGAGGCTGTAAGCCGTTTTCCCTGTCGAAGAGGGTGAGATGATGAGACCGAGACGCATTCTGTTCATCCTTGCGGTTCTGCTCTGTTCTGTCCTGCTTCACGCGCAGGCTGCCGAAACCCTGACGCCCGACGGCTGGCGGTACGAGGTGGTCAACGGCGTCGCTTACATTGATTCCTACCGCGGCGCTGAGAAAGAAGTGACGGTACCTGCCAGGATCGGCGAGTATTCCACTGCGATCAAAGAGCTGAAGGAGCCCTTCGACCTGCTCATCATCCCGGAGGGCGTTCAGAGCATCGCCGCGCAGGCCTTCATGCAGGGCAACGCGGTGGAGGTCCGGATCGAAAGCGCCAAGACGAAGATCGCCGACGAGGCCTTCAACTCCTGCCAGACCCTCCAAAGCGTCACGCTGCCCGAGGGCCTGACCGCTCTTCCGGAATCCTGCTTTAACGCCTGCAGCTCGCTGCAGCTGGTCGATCTGCCGCAGAGCCTGAAGGTACTCGGCAGCAACTGCTTCTCCGGCTGTACGTCGCTGGCGTATATCCTGCTGCCTTCTCAGCTGACAACGATTGAAGCCTCGGCCTTTTCCGAGTGCACGGCCCTGGAAGCGATCGATCTGCCTGCGGCCGTGACCAAGATCGGCGGAAACGCCTTCCGCGGCTGCAGCAAGCTGGAGCACCTGACGATCCCCGACAAGGTGACCACCATCGGGTCCAGCGCCTTCTGCAACTGCAGCGCCTTGCAGAGCATTCAGCTGCCTCCCGCGCTGACCGGCAGCCTCAAGTTCTCCACCTTCGAGGGCTGCGCCTCGCTGACCTCCATCAACCTGCCTGATGGCATCGACACATTGGGCAATCTGGTCTTCAAGGACTGCACGTCCCTTACGAGCGTCCATCTTCCCGCCAGTTTAAAGACCGTTCCGGAGGATCTGGACGCCAACGACCCCTTCAAGAACTGCCCTGCTCTAACCACGTTCACGGCGAAGGAAGGCTCCTGGGCCTACAAATGGGCCATCGACCGCGGCTGGCGCTATCAGCAGCCCCGGGACCCCAACCCGATCATCATCCCCGCGTCGGTGGTGGAGATCGGTGAAGAGGCCTTCACGGAGACGGGCTGCAGAGAGGTGATTCTCTCCGAGGGCGTCCAGCGTATCCGCTCCAAAGCCTTCGCGCAGTGCTCCCAGCTCGTCTATGTCACCCTGCCTGAGTCGCTGATCAGCATCGCGGACGACGCTTTCGGCACGGCCGAAGCCATCACCTTCCTGCTCACGCCCGGCAGCAGACACATCGCCTGGGCTAAGCAGCACGGCTATCATTATGAGATTGTGGACGCGCAGACAGGAGAATAACACACGGTATCAAAGAGAGCCCGGACGGATCATCACCGCCCGGGCTCTTGTTTGCATGGCTTTGTTGACTTTGCGGCTCAGTCCCCCAGCGCGCGCTTCTGCGCGATGGCGGCCTTCTTCTCGTAGCAGGCGAAGGCGCTGTCCACCAGGTTCTTGTCCGGCTTCGGCGTCACGAGGGACACCAGCGGGACGATGACCAGGCCGGCCAGCATCGCGAAGGCGCCCGCGTTGATGGGGCTCTGCAGGATGGGCGGGAACGCGCTCTTGAAGAGCATGTTCGCCAGCATCAGCACGGAGCCGAAGATGAAGCAGACCCAGCAGGAAGCCCGCGTGGTCTTCTTCCAGTAGAGGCTGTAGAGGAAGGGCGCCAGGAAAGCGCCGGCCAGCGCACCCCAGGAGATGCCCATCAGCTGGGCGATGAAGGTCACGTTGGTTCTGTACTGGATGAGGGCGATGACGGCGGAGATGGCGATAAAGACCACCACCAGGACGCGCATCATCAGCACCTGCTTCTTTTCGCTCATGTCCTTGACGAAGTTGTCCTTCAGGAAGTCGATCGTCAGCGTGGACGAGGAGGCCATCACCAGGGAGGACAGGGTCGACATGGACGCGGACATGACCAGGATCACCACCAGGGCGATCAGGCCGTCGGAGAGGCCGGAGAGCATGGTCGGCACCACGGAGTCGTAGCCGTTGGCCGCGATGTTGATCTGATCGGAGAAGAGACGGCCGAAGCCGCCGAGGAAGTAGCAGCCACCGGCGACCACCAGGGCGAACACGGTGGAGATGATGGTGCCCTTGCGCACGGCGGACTCATCCTTGATGGCGTAGAACTTCTGCACCATCTGCGGCAGGCCCCAGGTGCCCAGGGAGGTCAGGATCACGACGCCCAGCAGGTTCAGCGGATCGGGGCCGAAGAACGAATTGAAGACGCCCGGCGTGTTCATCAGCGGGCCGGCGATCGTGGTGTCCGCGGGATCCACCTGCACCTGCGCCAGCCCCGCCAGCGCGGCGGTCAGGCCGCCCTTGCTCGCCAGCACCGCGCCGATCACGGCCACGATGCCCACCAGCATGATGATGCCCTGGATAAAGTCGTTGATGGCCGTGGCCATGTAGCCGCCCGCGATGACATAGATGCCCGTCAGGATGGCCATCAGCAGGATGCACAGCGCATAGTCGATGTTGAAGGCCATCGCGAAGAGGCGGCTGAGGCCGTTATACAGCGAGGCAGTATAGGGGATCAGGAAGATAAACACGATGACCGAGGCCGCGATCTTCAGCGATTTGCTGCTGAAGCGCTCGCCGAAGAACTGCGGCATGGTGGCTGAGTTCAGATGCTGGGTCATGATGCGGGTGCGCCGGCCCAGCACGGCCCACGCCAGCAGGGAACCGATGACGGCGTTGCCGATGCCCGCCCAGGTCGCCGCGATGCCGTATTTCCAGCCAAACTGTCCGGCATAGCCGACGAAAACCACAGCGGAGAAGTAGGACGTGCCGTAGGCGAAGGCGGTCAGCCAGGGGCCGACGCTGCGTCCGCCGAGGACGAAGCCGTTGACATCGGTGGCATGCTTGCGGCAATAGAAGCCGATGCCCACCATCACAGCGAAATAGAGGATCAGCAAAACAAGTTTCATTTCAGGGAGCTCCTTTCCTTCTTCAAAACTACCGTACTACAGGAGTTCCACGCAATCGGTCTGCGCGGTCTATCATCACGCTTTTGGGGGCTGCAGCGCTCGCGGCGTGTGCAGCCTGATCCTGGCAGCTCCTTCTGAATATCCTCCTTTCTTCTACGAGTATACGCTTCTCGCGTCAGCTGCAGGGTTCCGCGCCTGCGGGCGCGGGCAAAGGGCTTTGCGATCGCCCTTTGCAAACCTTCGCCCGCCATTTTGAACCCTACAGATCGAATGGGGAGCTTAGGATCAGGATCTTCTCAGCGCAATGGACTTTGGATGGGTTTACCGGTCTTCCTTCTGCCCGGCTTGTCTGCCGAGGGCGAAGGCTTTTTTGTTGAGGTCGCGGAATTTTTCGGGGACGATGCGGTCGATGGCGGCCAGCCAGTCCTCCTCAGGGATCTCGGCGAAAGACGTCGAGAGGCAGCCGATCAGCGCCACGTTGACCGTGCGCGGGGAACCGGCCTCCATGGCGATGGCCAGGAAGTCCTTGGCCATGACCCGCGCGCCGGCGGCACGCATCTTCTCCACCAGGTTCTCCGGGTAAGCGGCCGCGCCCGTGATGACGGGCATCGGCTCCATCTCCTGGGTGTTGGTGATCATCAGGCCCTCGGGCTTCAGCCAGCTGAGCCAGCGGGCGGCCTCCAGCTTCTCGAAGGAGAGAATCACGTCCGCCTCGCCCCGGTCGATCACCGGGGAATAGACCTTCTCGCCGTAGCGCACATAGGTCACGACGCTGCCGCCGCGCTGGCTCATGCCGTGCACCTCGGAGACCTTCACGTCGTATCCCTGGCGCAGCAGCACGTCGCCCAGCAGCTTGCTGGCCAGCAGCGTGCCCTGACCGCCGACGCCGACAATCATGATGTTCTTGGTGCTCATGCCTCTGTCACCTCTCTTCCGGGCAGCGCGCTGAAGCGGCACATCTGGCCGCAGACCCGGCAGCCGATGCACAGCGTCGGGTCGATGCGCGCCTTCTTCTCCCTGAAGGAGATGGCCGGGCAGCCGATCTGCATGCACTGGCGGCAGCCCACACACCTGGCGCTGTCCACCTGGATCGGCGGCTGATGCTTCATGCCCCGGATCATCACGCAGGGACGCCTGCTGATGATGACGGAGGGCTCCTCGGCGGCCAGCTCCTCGGTCACGGCCGCCTCCACCGCGGCGAGGTCATAGGGGTCCACGACCCGCACACGGCGGATGCCCACCGCGTGGCACAGGGCTTCCAGATCCACCTTGCCCGCCGGATCGCCGCGCAGGTTCTTGCCCGTGGTGGGGTTCTGCTGGTGGCCGGTCATGCCGGTGATGGAGTTGTCCAGGATGATCACGGTGGAGTTGCTCATGTTGTAGGCAATCTCCGTGATGCCCGTGATGCCGCTGTGGATGAAGGTGCTGTCGCCGATGACGCCGACGCTGTTCTTCTCGCCGGCCGCACCCATGGCCTTGTTGAAGCCGTGCAGGCCGGAGCAGGACGCGCCCATGCACACGTTGAGGTCCATCGCGTTCAGCGGGGCGATGGCGCCCAGGGTATAGCAGCCGATGTCGCCGTAGACCATCAGCTTCTTTTTGTGCAGCACATAGAAGACGCCGCGGTGCGGGCAGCCCGCGCACATGACCGGCGGACGGCCCGGGATCGCATCGCTGACGGACAGCGTCTGCGGCTCGTCAAACCCGAGGCAGGCGCGCACCAGGTTCTGCGAGAACTCCCCGCAGATCGGGAACACGTCCTTGCCGTGCACCCGTATGCCCAGCTTCCTGCAGTGCTCCTCGATGAAGGGGTCCAGCTCCTCCAGCACGTAGAGGGTCTCCACCTTCGCGGCGAAATCCCGGATCAGCTGCTCCGGCAGGGGCCACACCATGCCCAGCTTCAGCACACTGGCCCGCTCGCCGAAGACCTCGCGGGCATACTGGTAGCTGGTGGAGGAGGTGATCACGCCGATGTGGGTGTCCCCCATCTCCACGCGGTTCAGCTCCGTGTTCTCGGCCAGGGCGATCAGGTCCTTCGTGCGCTGCTCCACGCGGACGTGGGCGTTGCGGGAATTGGCCGTCATCATGACCTTGGTCGGGTCCTTCTGGTAGGGCACCTGGGGGAAGGCCTCGCGCTCCTCGGGCTCCACCACGCTCTGGGAGTGGGCGATGCGCGTGCACATCCGGATGAAGACCGGCGTGTTGTACTTTTCGCTCAGCTCAAAGGCGCGCTTGGTGAAGACGCGGGCCTCCTCGCTGTCCGCGGGCTCCAGCATGGGCACCTTCGCCGCCCGGGCGTAGTGCCGGCTGTCCTGCTCGTTCTGGGACGAGTGCATGCCGGGATCGTCCGCCACGCAGATGACCAGGCCTGCGTTCACGCCCTGGTAGCTGATGGTAAACAGCGGGTCCGCGGCCACGTTCAGGCCCACGTGCTTCATGGCGCAGGCTGCGCGCACACCGCCCAGGGTTGCGCCGTGGGCGGCCTCCAGGGCCACCTTCTCGTTGGGGGCCCACTCGCAGTCAATCTCGCTGTATTTGGCGGCCTCCTCGGTGATCTCCGTGCTGGGGGTTCCGGGGTAGCTGGAGATGAAGGTCACGCCGGCCTCGTACATTCCTCTGGCAACGGCTTTGTTGCCAAGCATTAGCTCTTTCATTTTTCTTATCGATCCTATATCGTTGGGCTGATTGAAGCTGCAGGGTTCCGCGCCTGCGGGCGCGG
This sequence comes from uncultured Eubacteriales bacterium, assembly GCA_902790345.1. Classification (GTDB taxonomy): domain Bacteria; phylum Bacillota; class Clostridia; order Christensenellales; family Aristaeellaceae; genus Firm-10. The sequence goes on from CADARO010000044.1 coordinate 10,833, forward strand.
GCAAGGGGCTTTGCGATCGCCCTTTGCAAACCTTCGCCCCTTCGCGTGTTTTTGTGAAGTTGTTGATATATTTATGAATTACTTCATGGTTTCGCGTTCGACCAGGCGGTCGGCGCCGTAGCGCTTGCGGAGCGCGGGCTTTTCGATCTTGCCGGTGGCGTTGCGGGGGATCTCCGCGAAGATGACCTCCCTGGGGCGCTTGTAGCGCGGCAGCTCCAGGCAGAAGCGGTCGATCTCCTCCCGGGTGCAGGTCATGCCCTCCTTGATCTCGATGATCGCGGCGGTGATCTCGCCCAGGCGGCGGTCGGCCAGGCCGATGACGGCCACGTCCTTCACCTTGTCGCAGCGGCGGATGAAGTCCTCGATCTGCACCGGGTAGATGTTCTCGCCGCCGGAAACGATCACGTCCTTCTTGCGGTCCACCAGGTAGTAGAAGCCCTCCGGGTCCTGCATGGCCATGTCGCCCGTGAAGAGCCAGCCGTCGCGCAGCACCTCCGCGGTCTCCTTCTCGTTGCGGTAATAGCAGGTCATGACGCCGGGGCCCTTCACGCACAGCTCGCCGACCTCGCCCTGCTTCACCTCATGGCCGTCCTCGTCCACAATCTTGCAGGCCCAGCGGTAGCCCGGCACGCCGATGGCGCCGACCTTGCGGATGTTCTCCATGCCCAGATGGACGCACCCGGGGCCGGTGGATTCGGACAGGCCATAGTTGGTGTCGTACTGGTGATTCGGGAAGTATTCCATCCAGCGCTTGATCAGCGAGGGCGGCACGGGCTGCGCGCCGATGTGCATCAGCCGCCACTGATCCAGGTGGTAATCCGACAGCTTCAGGTCGCCCCTGTCGAGGGCGTCCACGATGTCCTGCGCCCACGGCACCAGCAGCCACACGATGGTGCATTGCTCGTCCGAGATGGCGCGCAGAATGGTCTCCGGCTTGGTGCCCTTGAGCAGCACAGCCTTGCTGCCCGCCACCAGCGAGCCCATCCAGTGGAACTTCGCGCCGGTGTGATACAGCGGCGGGATGCACAGGAAGGTGTCGCCCCGCCCGGTCTGGTGATGCACCTGCTCCATCTGCGCGGCCTGGGTCAGGCTGCGGTGCTTGTGCAGGATGGCCTTCGGGAAGCCCGTGGTGCCGGAGGAGAAGTAGATCGCGCCGAAGTCATCCTCGGTCAGCGGGATGTCCAGATTGCGGCTGGAGCAGTCCGCCACCAGCTCCTGGTAGCTCTCGGCAAATTCGGGGCAGTTCGCGCCCGCGTAGATCAGCAGCCGGCCGGTGCTCAGCCGCTCCGCGTTGGCCTCGATGCGCCCGATGAAGCCGTTGCCGAAGATGATGACATCCACCTCGGCCAGCTCCGCGCAGTAGACGATTTCCTCCGCGTCGTAGCGGAAATTGAAGGGCACGGCGATGGCGCCCGTCTTCAGCACGCCGAAATAGATGGGCAGCCATTCCAGGCAGTTATACATCAGGATGGCGACCTTGTCGCCCTTGCGCACGCCGCGTTCCAGCAGCATGTGGGCGCAGCGGTTCGCCTTCTCATTGAATACGCTCCAGGTGATTTCCCTGCGGTAGGGCGCATAGCGCGTGGGCTGAATCAGCTCCGATTCCTTCCACGACGTGCGCCGCTTGTCCGGTTCCTCCGGGTTCAGCTCTACCAACGCTACCTCGTCCGGATACAAGCTGGCATTTCTCTCCAGGTATTCGGTCACTACTGCCATATGCAATTCCTTCCTTCCGGGCCAGCCGGCCCCCTACTGTACTACATGGCCGGATTCGCCGCCGGCGCCCCGCGCCCGCTCCTCCGCCGGATGAAGCATACCATAGTTTCTGTCTGAAATCAACCACCCGCGACATGCCCGAACGCTCCGTGGGCGCAGGAAATACAGAGCAAATACAAGCGGGCGTCAGGCCTGCTCGCCGTCCGCCTTCATCAGTGCCCACACGCCGTAGGGCGGCAGCACCGCCGTGCCCTGGCGCACGTCGCCGGTGATCAGGTCGCGCCAGGCGTCCGTCAGCCAGAGGGTCTGGGTCTCGGCGGTGTAGTTCTGCACAAAGACCGCCCGTCCGCGTCCCGTGGCCACCACGCCCTGGGGCAGGGTTTCCGGCAGGGCAGCGGTCAGGCCGAGCTCCTCGGTCACCCGCGCCAGCACCGTGCGCATGGCCTGCTCCGTGTCCGGCTCCGCGGCGAGGTACCAGGCCTTGCCCTGGCCGAAGCTGTTCACCGTGAGGCAGGGATGGCCCGCGTAAAAGTCCTCGCCGTAGGTTCCGACCACCCGTGCACTCACGTCCTCCGGCAGCTCGCAGTAGCGGCTGACCGGCACCGAAACGCCGCCCTCCAGCTTCAGGCTGTTGGTCTCCCCCGGATAGAGCGTGTCCAGCTCCTCCGCCCGCAGGCCCAGCACGTCGGTCAGGCCGTGGGGCGCGTCACCCAGGAAGGCGAGATCGTCGGCGTCCACGATGCCGGAGAGGTAGGTGACCAGCAGGGTGCCGCCCGCCTCCACATAGCGCCGCAGCCGTTCGTCCATGCCATTGCGGAACATGAAGAGCATCGGCGCGACGACGAGCCTATAGCCGGACAGGTCGGTCGCCTCGGACATATCGCGCAGATCCACCGCGATGCCACGCTCCCACAGCGCGCGGTAATAGCGCACGCAGGTGTCAAAGTATTGCATGGCGCCGCGCCGGCCCATCTGGGCAAAGTCCAGGGCCCAGCGGTTCTCCCAGTCGAAGAGCAGGCAGACCTCGGCCTTCCTCTCCTCGCCCAGCACGGGCGTGAGCCGCTCCAGCGCCGCGCCGACCTGCTCCACATCCCGGAAGACCCGCGTGTCGTCGCGCCCGTCGTGGCTGACCACCGCGCCGTGGAAGGCCTCGGAGCCGCCGCGGCCCTTGCGCCACTGGAACATCATCACGCTCTGGCTGCCGTGGGCCACCGCCTGCATAGACGAGAGCAGGTGCATCCCGGGCCGCTTGAGCTTGTTGACGTCCTTCCAGTTGACCAGCGAGGGCGTGGATTCGATCATCAGGAAAGGCTTATGCTTCAGCGAGCGCATCAGGTCATGGTTCATCGCGAACTCCGCCGCGCGCTGCAGATCGTCCGCGCCGTGCCAGGCGGGGTAGCAGTCCCAGGAGACGACGTCGATGGCTTGCGCCAGCTCGAAATAGTCATAGTCCCAGAAGCGCTCCATCAGGTTGGCGGTCACGGGCAGGGCCGGGTTGAAGGCCTTCACCGCGTCGCGCTCCATCTCGATGAAGGAGCGCACCTGGGAGGTGACAAACCTGCGCCAGTCCACGCGCATGGAGGGATTGCACTGATCCCCCGCGGGCGACGGCGGCTCGATCTGCTCCCAGGCCGTGTAGCGGTGGCTCCAGAAGTCCGTCCACCAGCGGCGGTTGAGATCGGCGAGGGTGCCGTACTTGTTCCGCAGCCAGCCTCTGAAGGCCTCGGCGCACAGCGGGCAGCGGCACTCCCCGCCGAACTCGTTGCCGATGTGCCAGAGGATGACGCCCGGGTGCTTCGCGTAGCGATCGGCCAGGGCCGCGTCGATAGCCCGCACCTTCTCCCGGTAGACCGGACTGGTCAGGCAATGGTTGTGCCGTTCGCCGAAGTGCATCCGCTGGAAATCCGGTCCGCAGCGCAGCACCTCCGGGTATTTCTGGGCCAGCCACGCGGGCCGCGCGCCGGAGGGCGTCGCCAGCGCAATGGAGATGCCCGCGTCCGTCAGGCGCTTCATCACCCCATCCAGCCACCCGAAGTCGTACACGCCCTCCTCGGGCTCCAGCCGCGACCACGAGAAGATGCCCAGCGACACGGCGTTCACGTGCGCCTTCTTCATCATGCAGACGTCCGCCTCCAGGATGTCCGGCCTGTCCAGCCACTGATCGGGGTTGTAATCGCCTCCGTGCAGGAATACGGGAAAATCGGGTTTCATCTCTGCTCAGCTCCTCCGCAGTCTTTCAAAACGCCGCGCGGGCGGCGGTTTCGCCTGTTTTTTTCGCAGAGCCATTATACCTTTACGCCGATTGCCTGTCAATGAAGACAATTTTGGTAAAAAAGTATGTCAGAAACGCTGAAAAAACTTTACAAACATCCAAAAACAGTGTAAACTTATGATGAAATGATGATATTCTTATCACGCTATACTGTACGGGGAGGTAGGAACCGATGAAACGGTCTTTATGGATTTGGGTTTGCGCGCTAGCTGTGGCCGTCACCATGGCCATCGGCGGGACTGGCTCC
>CADARO010000045.1 GCA_902790345.1 uncultured Eubacteriales bacterium
TTTGTCTGGACATGGTGAGTTCCTCCTTGTTGGAGATATTATACCGCTTATCCTTCGGATTTGCTCACTTTATTTTGGGCGAGTTTTATTCTACCACCAATACCGTGTATGACCCGACGCTGGATGGGTTGAGAGAGAAAGAGGACAGAATCCAGCATGATCTGCGGGATGGCATTCGTATCGGAGAATCCAACATCACGCTGAACGATGTCTATGAAATGTGGAAGAAGGACAAGAACGGTTTGAAGCAGACCACCTTCGGAAACTATACCTACATGTATGAGCACTTTGTCATGGAGGAGTTCGGTAAGCGGAAGATTCAAAAGATACGCAAGTCTGATGTACGACGGCTGTACAACGGTATGCTGGACGCGAAGAAGATGGCGGTAAACACGATGGAGACCATCCATAACGTGCTGCATCAGATTTTTAAGCTGGCCGTGGAGGATGGATACATCCGTTTGAATCCCACAGATGAGGTTCTCGGCGACATCAAGCGGGCGCACAACTACGAGACGCCCAAGCGCCATGCCCTGACCATCGACCAACAGAGGGCGTTCGTCGATTTCACCGCAAAGACGCCGAAGTACCGGCATTGGCTGCCGCTGTTCACGTTCTTTCTGGGAACAGGCTGTCGTGTGTCCGAAGTCGTCGGTCTGCGCTGGGAGGACATCGATTTCGAGCGGAATCTGATCTCCATCAACCACAATATGGTCTACTACCAGCGGGAGAAGGGCAAGTGCTATTACTCGGTCTCGACGCCGAAGACGCCTGCGGGAAACCGCATCATCCCGATGCTGCCGGAGGTCAGACAGGCCATACTGGACGAGAAGTCGTATCAGACGGAGGTTGGCCTGAAGTGCAACGCGAGTGTGGACGGCTACACCGATTTTATCTTTTTGAATCGGGACGGCTGCCCGCATAACCCGCAGACGATCAACCGCACCATCGCACGGCTCGCACTGTCCTACAACGAAGAGGAGCTTGAACGGGCGGAAAAGCAGAATCGCAAGCCGCTGCTGATCCCGCACTTTTCATGCCATAACCTGCGACATACTTTTGCGACGCGCTACTGTGAGAATGAGACGAACCTGAAGGTCATTCAGGAGATTCTCGGCCATAAGGACATCAAGACAACGATGGATGTGTATGCTGAGGCCACGCAGGACGCCAAGGTTCAGTCATTCGCCAATCTGTCCGGCAAGATCAGAATTCGCTGAGGACAGACAGCTCTCGTCGGGAACATGCTACACCAAAGGCGACGGTTGCCAGCGGGGAATCAGTACGTTTTCACTACACCCGCACTGCTACATCATTTTTACACCAAACGGGCGGTAAGATACGTTCGGGAATTGTAGAGATGTGTGGACGTGAGTAAGACAAGCTCTTGCTCCGTAAGGCGTTTGGAGACAAGCGTGGGCCTATGTGAAAATCTGCCGAGGTTTCCCGACGATGAAGGCCAAGGACTGACCCCACCCCAAACAATACGCCACAGCGAGAGCCGGCCGGCTCTCGCTTTTGCATATGAAAAAACGACTGTTTGCATCCGAAACAGAGACAGTTTTCATTGTGAATCCCGTGATTATCTGTTAGCTGGTGATAAGCTATTTATACTCCCGGATGCTTCTTTGTATCATTTTGGAATATTAATGTCGAATGTACACATGGCATGGATAAGAGCATTCACTGGTAGATTGAAAAGCGATTATAGCAACTCAATTAATATTGACTATAATTGCTTTGTATGGCCAGAAGTTAATGAGAAGCAGAAGCAACTAATTTCCGAATGTGCAAAGAAAATACTAGAAATAAGAGAGCTTTATCCAACACAGTCTCTTGCGGACCTTTATGATCCAACGTTGATGCCAAGTGATTTATTGAAGGCCCATCAGGCCAACGACCGCGCCGTCATGCAGGCCTACGGCATGCCCATCAAGGAAACCGACGAGGCCGCCTGCGTGGCGTGGCTCATGCGGCTGTATCAGGAGAAAACCAAACAGGATTGAGCGCCGCCGCCCGGCCCGCCTGCTGAAAATACCCCGACCGCTCCGGCCGGGGTATTTCTTGTCCGCCTCTTGGCCGCGCTCACTTTGCCGCGTCCAGATAGGGCAGCGCGTCGTAATCCGGGATGTCCGCCAGATACAGGTTGATGTAGCCCTCGATGTCGGAGGCGTACAGCACGTGCCGCCCGTCCGGGGTGAAACAGGGATGTGGGTGGGAATTCTGGAAATAGAAGGAGGAATCGTGCATGCACAGCACCCGGGGGGCGTCGAACTTGTCGCCCTCCCGGCGGATGAGCTTGATGGCCTTGCCCGCGTCGGTGACGATCATGTTCGTGTCCAGGGAGAACACGTGGTCCGGGGACTTCATGGGGCCGTTCAGCGCCTCGATCTCGCCGGTGCCGTCGTAGCGGATGAAGCCGGTGTAGGTGGTGCGCACCGGGTTGCCCGGGGTGGGCACGTGCACCTGATAGCCCACGGTCTCGCCGTCCTGCAGCCAGTACTCGTGGCCGATCATCTCGCCCTCCTGCCGGCGGGGCCGCAGCTGATGAACCTCGCCGGTGTTCACGTTCAGCACCCACATGCGGTTGTCCACCCGATCCCAGGGGCCCTCGTGGCAGAAAGTGAGGATGCCGTCCACCGTGGGGGAGGGATTGATGTGGCCCACCCAGCAGCGCTCCTCCCACACCGTCCGCGCCGCGCCGGTGTCCAGGTCGATCTGCAGGATGAGGCACAGGGGCTTGGCCTCGAAGGTCTCCTCGAAGCCCACATAGTTGGCCCCCATGCGGGTGAAGATGCGCTGGCTCAGATCCTCGGTGAGGCCGATGTAGATGTATTTGCCGCCCGCGCCGGTGATGCCGCCCCCCGCGTTCAGCACCCCGCTGCCCGAGCAGAAGCGGTCGTCCTTCGGCGCGATGAAGATGGGCCGCACGGACAGATCCACAAGGCTCAGGCCGTACAGGCAGCCGTTCTGCCAGTAGTAGGTCTCGCTCCGCTCCCGGTTCACGTGCTTCACGATGCGGACCGGGCCCAGGCGCGGGTTCGAGAAGTCGGTGAGCTGGGCAATTTCGCCGCTCTCCAGGTCGAAGGAGAACAGATTGGTCACGTTTTCGCGGTCTGAGGTGAAGATGAATTTGCGGTTTTCGTCGAACCAGGCGTTTTCGGTGAAATAGGGGTGGACGCTGTGGCCCTTGTAACTCGTCAGCATGTGCACGGTGGCGCCGCTGAAACGGTCCTTGTAAGTGGTGCGCTCCGAGGGGTAGATTCTGTATGGCTTCATGACTTGCGCCTCGCTTTTGTTTTTTTCCTTCACCCAGTATAGCACAGGCTCGCGGGCGCGTCAAAGGCTGTTTGCACTCTTGCCGGGACGGGCGTTCTGTGATAACATAATCTTATCGGAGAAACCGGGCGACCAACGACTGAAAGGACGGCGTAACGCGATGAAGAGCAAGTTTTTTACGGCGGAGAAGATCACCGACCGGGTGACCCGCGTCGGCGGCATGGGCGGCGAGCTGTGCTACCTGGTGGAGGGGGACAGCGCGGCGCTGCTCATCGACGGGCTCACCGGGGTGGGCAGCCTGAAGGCCTTTGTGCGGGAGCTGACGGAGCTGCCCGTGACCCTGGCGGTGACCCACGGCCACATCGACCATGTGGGCGCGGCCTGGGAGTACGGCCAGGTCTGCGTGCATCCCGCCGACACGGCGCTGATGTACGAGCCCATGCACGCCTCGGTGAGCTCGCGGCTGGGCTTCGTGGGCAGCCGGGGCGGCCGCGCGCCGAAGCGGGAGACCGAGCCCACGGAGGCGGACGTGCCCCCCGCCCGGCCCGTGAAGGCCTTTCCCATCCGGGAGGGCGACGTGTTCGATCTGGGCGGCGTTGAGATCGAGGTGATCGAGGTGCCCGGCCACACGGAGGGCACGGTGGTGTTCCTGGACCGGGCGGCGCGGATCCTCTTCTCTGGCGACGCCTGCAACCTCAACACCCTGCTCAATCTGCCGGGCTCCACCTCCGTGGCCCGCTATCGGGAGAGCCTTCTGCACTTCAAGGCCTATCAGGACGCCTTCGACGTGATGTACGGTGGCCATGGCCCCGTGGCCGTGCCGAGCAGCATCATCGACGACGGCATCGCCCTGTGCGACCGCATCCTGGCCGGGGAGGACGACGCCCTGCCGGTGCCCTCCATGATTCCGGAGCATACCGGCCGGCTGGCGGCCAGGCGGGGCGAGGACTACCATCCGCTGTGCGGCGGCCTGTGCAATATCGTCTACGATGAGAACGGCGTGCGCCAGCCGCCCTTCCCGCCGGTGACGGGGGTTGCCATCCTGAAAAGGGGCTGACAGGCGTAAAAGGAGCCGGCCGGCGCGTGATTGACGCGGCCGGCCGGCTGTGTTTTTATGCGGCTCGATCAGACCTTCTTCAGCGCGTAGTCCCCGTCGCCCAGGCAGGTGATGTCCGTCTCGTAGAAGGCGCGGATGCCGTCGATCATGTACTGAACGTCCTTCACGCCGGCGGTCTCATAACTGGAGTGCATGGCCAGCTGGGCCAGGCCGATGTCCAGCGTGTTGATGGACACGTGGGAGCCGGAGATGTTGCCCAGGGTGCCGCCCCCCGCGATGTCGGAGCGGTTGGCGTAGTGCTGGCAGGGCACGCCCGCCTCGCTGAGCACCCGGTGGAACACCGCCTCGGACACGCCGTCGGTGGTGTATTTCTGATTGGCGTTGAACTTCACCACGATGCCCTCGTTCATGTACACCTGATTGATGGGGTCGGAGAACTCGGGATGGTTGGGGTGGGTGGCGTGGGCGTTGTCGGCGGAGAGCATGAAGCTGGAGGTCAGCGCCGCCAGATAGGCCTCCTCGCCCGCGCCCAGGCTCAGGGCGATCCGGCGGGTCACGTCGGAGAGGAAGCTGGAGTGGGCGCCCTGCTTGGTGGTGCTGCCCACCTCCTCGTTGTCGAACACCGCGCACAGATTGATGTGGCTGCCCGGCTTCGCCCCGAGGAAGGCCTTCATGGAGGTGAAGGCGCACTCCAGGTCGTCCAGCCGCCCGCAGGACACGAATTCATTGCTGGCGCCCCAGATGGTGCCCGGCATGCGGTTGTAGAGGTACAGGTCGGCCCCCGCGATGTCGTCCACATTCGCGCCGGCGGTGTCCGCGATGATCTTTTTGAAGGAGCCCTTGGCGTCCGCCGCGCCGAACAGGGGCATGGTGTCCACGGCGGGGTTGTACTTGTAGCCGTTGTTCACCTCGCGGTTCATGTGGATGGCCACGTTGGGGATCACCAGCAGGTCGCGATCCACCTTCACCAGCCGGGTCTCGATGCCCTTGTCCGTCTTCACCAGCACACGACCCGCCACAGACAGGGGCCGGTCCATCCAGGTGTTCAGGATCAGGCCGCCGTAGCGCTCCACGTCCAGCTGGACGTACTTGCCCCGCACCTCCAGCTCAGCGTTTTCCTTGATCTTGAAGGTGGGGCTGTCGCTGTGGCTGGCGCACATCTGGAAGGGGCCGAAGCCGCTTTCCGGCAGGGTGAACGCGATGACGCTGGAGCGGTTCCGCGTCACATAATAGCCCTTGCCGGGCTGCAGCGCCCATTTTTGGCTCTCCTGCAGGCGCTCATAGCCCGCCCCGTCCAGCATGGCGCAGAGCGCGTCCGCCGCGTGGAACGCGCTGGGAGATTTCTCGATAAACCGAATCAGTTCGTTGACAGCCATAACACATGCCCCCATCATTTTCATATTTATGCGTCTATTATACCACGAACCGCCGAAAAATCAATCCCGGCAGGAAACGCCGCGCCGGACAGCGAAATAATTTATTCAATTCGCAATGCGCAATTTGGGGCTGCCGCGATCCCTGTTCAGAGAAGGGAGAAAACTTATGAACATCCTCGGCATTGATATGGGAACCACCACCATCTCCGCCGTGGCGCTGGACGGCGACACCCGCGCCGTGCTGCGGGCGGAGACCCGGCCCGCCGCGCCGTTTTTGCCCGCGCCGGGGGGCTATGAGCGCGCGCAGGACGCGGAGGACGCCGCCGACCGGGCCATGGCGCTGGCCGGGGCGCTGATCCGGGAATACCGGCCCGCCGCCATCGGCCTCACCGGCCAGATGCACGGCGTGGTGCCGGTGGACGGGGCGGGGCGGGCTCTTGGGCCGCTGTACACCTGGCAGGACGGCCGGGGCGACGTGGACGAGGGCGAGGGCCCGCTGGCCCGGCGGCTGTCCGAGGAGCTGGGCCTGCCGCTGGCCACCGGCTACGGCCTGGTGACTCATGTGTTCAACCGCCGCCACGGCCTGCATGGGGACGCCGCCGCCCTGGCCACCATCGGGGCGTATGTGGGCATGAGGCTCACCGGAAGGAAGACGCCGCTTCTGCACGCCTCCGACGCGGCCAGCCTGGGAGGCTATCGCGCCAACAAGCATGAATTCGACGTCCGCGCCCTGTCGCTCTCGGGCGGGGCGCTGCCCGAATCCACCCCGCTGGGGGCCTGGCTGGGGGAGCCGGCGGAGGGCGTGCCCGTGGCGGTGTCCATCGGCGACAATCAGGCCAGTTTCCTGGGCGCGGCGGAGGAGCCGGATCGGGCGCTGCTGGCCAACATCGGCACCGGCGCCCAGATTTCCGCCTGCGTGGATCGCTATGTGGCAGGCGACGCCTTCGACACCCGGCCCTTCACGGCGGGGAAGTACCTGCTGGTGAATTCGCCCCTTTGCGGCGGGCGGAGCTACGCGATACTGGAAAAATTCCTGCGGGCGTGCGCCGCGCTGGCCGGGGCGGAGGTGAAAGAGCCGATCTACGAGGCCATGAACCGGCTGGCCCTGGAGGCGGACGCGGGCGGCCTGAGGGTGGACCCCCGCTTTGCGGGCACCCGGCGGGAGCCGGACAGGCGGGGCGTCATATCCGGCCTGAGCGAGGAGAATTTCACTCCGGCCCGGCTGATTCGCGCCACCCTGGAGGGCATGGCGGGGGAGCTGTACGAGGGATATCAGGCCATGAAGCCCTTTTTGAGGGATGCGCCCGCCCGGCTCACCGCCTCGGGCAACGCCGTGCGGCGCAATCCGGCGCTTCAAAGGATCCTGGGGGAGACCTTCGGCCTGCCCGTGGCGCTGTCGCCCTGGCGGGAGGAGGCGGCCCGGGGCGCGGCGCTGTTCGCCCTGGCGCTGCTGCGGGGCGAGGCCGTTTGACGCGGGGGATTCACAAGCGGCGCGAAATGTGCTATAATGCTGATAAATTGGATAAGTATGCGCGCATGGAGTGTTTGAAACATGGTTCTTCTGACTTTGCAAAACGTGACGAAGGCGTTCGGGCTGAACGTCATCTTAAACGACGTCTCCCTCACGCTGAAGGAGGGGCAGCGGCTGGGCCTGGTGGGCGTGAACGGCAGCGGCAAATCCACCCTGATGAAGATCATCGCCGGCGACATGGCCCAGGACAGCGGCGAGATCAGCCTGCTTCGGGGCACTCAGGTGGGCTTTCTCACCCAGCAGGCGGACATCACCTCCGACCTCACCGTGGTGGAGGAGCTGAGCCGCGTGTTCGATCCCCTCAAAAAAATGGAACAGAAGCTGCGCGACCTTGAAACACAGATGGCCGAGAACCACGAAGACCCATCCCTTCTGGATGAGCTGAGCCGGGAGTACACCCGCCTCACCGACCGCTTTGAGCAGCAGGGGGGCTACGAGTGGCCCAGCCGCATCCAGGGCGTGCTGGCCGGCCTGGGCTTCTCGAAGGAGCGGCAGAACCAGCCCGCAAGCCTCCTCTCCGGCGGCGAAAAGACCCGGCTCTGCCTGGCTCGCATCCTGCTGATGCAGCCGGAGCTTCTCATGCTGGACGAGCCCACCAACCACCTGGATCTGGCCGCCACCCAGTGGCTGGAGGACACGCTGCGCAAGTACAAGGGCACGGTCATCGTCATCTCCCACGACCGGTACTTCCTGAACGCCGTGTGCGACTGCATGGCGGAGCTGTCCATGACCCACCTGACTCAGTACACCGGCAACTACGACGCCTTCATGCAGCAGCGCCAGATGAACCTGGAGCGGCAGATGAAGGAATACGTGATGCAGCAGAAGGAGATCGCCCGGCAGCAGGCCATCATCGACCGCTACCGCATGTACAACCGGGAAAAGAGCATCAAGGCTGCCGAGAGCCGGGAAAAGCGGCTGGAGAAGATCGAGCTCATCGAAAAGCCGGTGGACGAGCAGCGGGTGCGCTTCTCCTTTGAGGCGCGGCGGCGCACCGGCGACGACGTGCTCATGGCCCGGGACCTGTCGAAGGGCTTTGACGGGCGCACCCTGTTTCAGCATTTCAGCCTGCACCTGCGCGCCGGCGACCGGGTGGCCGTCATCGGGCCAAACGGCATCGGCAAGACCACGCTCTTGCGCATTCTGGTGAAGGAGCTGACGCCGGACACCGGCGACGTGCGCTACGGCGCCAACGTGGACGTGGGCTACTATGACCAGCACCAGGCTGGGCTCACCATGACAAAGACCGTGATGGACGAATTGTGGGACGACTTCCCCCGCATGGAGCCGGACGAGGTGCGGTCTGTGCTGGCGCTTTTCCTGTTCATGGGAGACGACGTGTTCCAGAAAATCGAGACCCTCTCCGGCGGCGAGCGGGGCCGGGTGGCTCTGGCCAAGCTGATGCTGAGGAAGGACAACCTGCTGCTGCTGGACGAGCCCACCAACCACCTGGACATGGACTCCCGGGAGGTGCTGGAGGGAGCGCTGGACGGCTTCACCGGCACCATCCTCACCGTGTCCCACGACCGCTACTTCATCAACCGGGTGGCCAACCGGGTCATCGAGATGACCGCCGACGGGGTGACTGAATACCTGGGCAACTACGACGATTACCTGGAAAAGAAGCGCCTGATGGAGGCCGGGGCGGAGGAAGCCGCCACCGGCGGCAAGACCCGCACCCAGTTGGACAAGGAAAAGCGCGTTGAGCGGCTGAAGCGGGAGTCCAAAAAGGCGCTCAAGGCCCGGGTTCAGCAGCTGGAGCAGGACATCGCGGACACGGAGGACCTGATCGCCCGGCTGGAGGCCTCCATGGGGGACGCGGAGGTTTACTCCAATCCCGACAAGGCCGCCTCCGTGGCCCGGGAGCACAAGGAAGCGCAGGAGAAGCTGGAAGCGCTGTATGAAGAATGGACGGACACCGCCGCGCTGGCGGAAAGCGCGGAATGATAAAGGAGGAACAAGCATATGTTGATCGTCACCATCGAATCCATCCCCGGCAAGACCCTGGAACCCCTTGGCCTCGTGAAGGGCAGCACCATCCAGACCGTGAACGCCTTACGCGACATCGGCGCGGGCCTCAAGACCCTGGTGGGCGGCGAGCTCACCAAGTACACCCAGATGATGGACAACGCCCGGAAGATCGCCACCGACCGCATGGTGCAGGAAGCCCAGGCCCTGGGCGCGGACGCCGTCGTGGGCGTGCGCTACTCGTCCTCCTCCATCATGCAGAGCGCCGCAGAGGTCATGGCCTACGGCACGGCGGTGAAGTGCAAGTGAGCGCAAAGCGCTCTCCCGCCCACAGGCGCGTCGTCGCCCTGGCGTATTTCCACCGCTTCGGCTGGATCGCGCTGATGGCCATCGCCATGGCCGCCACGAAACGCCCGCTCCCCTCGATGGGCGCGGGCTTTCTGGCCATGGCCGCGCATACCCTTCTGGGCTATTTGCTTGGATGGAAGCACGTGTTCTGCTCATATCAGAGCATGCATCACAAAGCCATGACGCCGGAATCCATCCGGTGGGACACGGTGAAAAAGAAGGACGTGTACGGCGTGTCGGCCGTGCTCGCCATTCTGGGGCTGGCGCTCATGGCGCTGGCTGTATGGCCCCGGTGGTGAGGGAATCACCCACAGGAGGACAATTCATGAATCAATGGCAGATCATCCCGGACGCGCCCCTGTCCGGCCCCGTTCAGTTTGGCGTGGAGGCGCTCTCCGGGGCGATTCGATCCTTCGCGCCTTACTGGCCGAAGGTGGGGGCGGAGGATTCGACCTTCAATGGCATCCGCGTGGCGTTAGCCGGGCCGGAGGACGGTGTGCCCGCCCATGGCTACCGCGTCTCGGTGGAGGAGCCGCTGGAGGGGCGGCAACTTGTGCGCATTCTCGGCGCGGACGAGGCGGCGCTGATGCACGGCTGCGTGGATTTCGCCGGGCGCTGGCTGGGCCAGGCGCGGCTGTCCCGCCGCACGGCGCGGCCGTATTACTTCAATCCCCTGTTCGCGGAGGCACCCCTGCCCGCCGCCGATTACACCAGCGCCCCGGCCATCGCCCGGCGTGGGCTGTGGACCTGGGGCCTGGCCATCTATGACTGGCGCGGGTATCTGGAGAACATGGCCCGGCTGCGGCTCAACGAGGTCATCATCTGGAACGACTTCGCGCCTGTCAACGGGCGGGACATCGTGGCCCGGGCCCACGAGCTGGGAATCAGGGTCATATGGGGCTACGCCTGGGGCTGGGACACCACCATGCGGTTGGACGTGTCGGAGGAGGCGGTGAGCCGCATCGTGGAGAAATACGAGCGGGAATACGCCCCGCTGGGCGGCGACGGCATCTACTTCCAGAGCTTCACCGAAACCAGCCGGGAGACGCTGGATGGCCGGCTCATCGCCGAGGCCGTGGTGGAGTTTGTGAACCGGACGGCGGGCCGCCTGCTGGACAGGCATCCGGGCCTTCGGCTGCAGTTCGGCCTGCACGCGGATTCCGTGAAAAACCGGCTGGCGCACATAGCGCAGGTGGATCCCCGGATCGAGATCATCTGGGAGAACTGCGGGGACTTTCCCTATCATTCCCTGCCGGACCGCACCGGCGCGCCGGAGGAAACCCGCGCCTTCACCGAAAAGCTGCTCGCTCTCCGGCCGAACGCCGCCGACGGCGCGGTGTTCAAGAGCATGGTTCAGCTGGACTGGGGCCGCTTTGAGCATCAGGCCGGGCCGGCGGTGCTGGGCCGTGCGGAGGAGGAGACCATCCGGGCCCGACTGCCCCTGGCGCGGCAGGTGTGGCGCTACGTGACCGGCGAATGGCTGGATCATGGGGAGAAGTGCCCCGAAATCGCCCGGCTGTTCGCCGGAAAGGCGGGGTCGGCGGTTTACAACCTGGTGGAGGACGGCCTGTTCGAGCGGGAGATCCCGCTGCCCGTGGCGCTGTTCGCCGAAGCCCTGTGGGATCCCTTCCGGCCCTGGCATGACATCCTGCGGGAGACCGCCCAGCGGCCCGACGTATCCATGACCTGAATGAGAGGAGCGCTTATCATGCCCTTCACCGCCATGACCTACAACATCTGCTCCGGCAGAAACCTTCGCCGGGAGCAGGACATCGCCTTCGCCGCGGAGGTGATCCGCGCCGTCCAGCCGGATTTCTGCGGCGTCAACGAGGTGCGCGCCTTCACCACCGACGCGCCCTACGATCAGGCCGATGCCCTGGGCCGGCTCACCGGCTACTATCCCGTGTTCGGCAAGTCCATCGACGTGGCCGGCGGCGATTACGGCAACGCCTTCCTCACCCGCTGGCCGCTGCTGGAGCGGGAGGTCATCCATATCCCGGACCGCTTCGAGCCGGGGGAGAGGCATGTGGAGCACCGGACGCTGCTGCGGGTGGCGCTGGAGTTGGCGGGGGGCCCGATCACCGTCTTCCAGACCCACTTCGGCCTCAGCGACTCGGAAAAGCGCAGCGCCGTTGAGACCGCCGTCGCCGCCATCGCGAAGGAGACGAACCCCGTCATCCTGATGGGCGACCTGAACATGGAGCCGGACGATCCCATCCTGCGGCCCCTGTTCGACGCCCTGGCCGACTCGGCGGGGGAGCGGGACGACATCAGGACCTTCCCCTCCGGCGAACCGGAGATCAAGATCGACTACATCCTCCATGCCGGCGCATTCAGAACCCTTTCTGTGCGCTCCATGGACACGCAAAACTCCGACCATCGCCCCCTGATGGCGGTGCTGGATTGGGCCTGACGGCCAAACAGAAAAAGCAGAAGGCGCGAATCGAACCGCGTCTTCTGCTTTTTTGCGTTCGTTTCAGTCTTCCGACCAAGGCCCGTACACGCCGATGAACGCCAGCGTGGGGAACACCCGGGCGTCCCGGATGAGGATGGACAGCCGCCGTGTGGTCACCGGCCTGTCCAGCCGGACGATGCGCTTGTAGCCCACCACGGTGTCCTCGCGCAGGATCACGTCCTCGCCCTCCGGCCCTTTGCAGGCGATGGCAAAGCGCTCGACGCGCTGGCCCAGGCGGATGTTTTCCTGCAGCACGACATAGCCGATTTCCTGCGCCCGGGGCCATTCCAGGTCGATCCGCGCCTCGATGCGGCCTTCCGCCGTGCGGAAATAAGTCTCGTAGCTCGGCGCTGTCAGTCCCTCCCCGCCGAAGCCGGGCAGGGCGTCCCCTGCGCTGATGGAGGCCGCTTCCGCCAGGTTGTCCCGGAACGCCTCCCGAATGAAGCGCCCCAGCTTGCCCAGGCTGGCCGCGTCGGCGGGGTGGATGAGGCCGCACCGATCCGGCGGCAGGTTCAGAAGGAACATGGCGTTGCCGCCTACCGAGTTCAGATACACCTGCCGGAGCGTCTCAAAGTCCTTCACCTGATCGTCCTCCGAGGGGTGATAGAACCAGCCCGGCCGGATGGAGGTGTTCACCTCGGCGGGATACCACACCAGGTCATCCTCCCCCCGCAGCGCCTCCCGGCTGCCCAGATCCCGGTCGCTGGAGGTGATGCGCCGCTGGCGGAAGCTGGCGTCGTCCGCCTGCTGGCTCTTGGCCTCCACGGTCTCCGCCCGGCACAGCCGCCGGGGCACCACGCTCCACTCGGAGGGCCGGGTGTCGCCCGCCTCGTTGCCGCACCAGCGCACGTCCGGCCCGCACACGCAGAGGCAGGCGTTGGGCTGGAGGCTTCGCACCGTCTCGTAATAGCGGGGCCAGTCGTAGGTCTGCCGCTTGCCGTTGGGGCCCTCGCCGCAGGCGCCGTCCAGCCACACGGAGAAGATGTCGCTGTAGCCGGTCAACAGCTCGGTGAGCTGGGCCACAAAGTAGTCGTTGTAGGGCTTGCCGCTGCCGTAGAGGGGGCTGTTCCGATCCCAGGGGGAGAGGTAGACGCCGAATTTCAGCCCGTATTTCCGGCAGGCGGCCGCCGTCTCCGCCACCACGTCGCCCTGTCCGTTTTTGTAGGGGGAGCGCTTCACGGAGTGCTCCGTGTGCGCGCTGGGCCACAGGCAGAAGCCGTCGTGGTGCTTGCAGGTGAGGATGAGGCCCTTCATGCCGCCGTCCCGGGCCGTCCGGGCCCATTGCTCCGCGTCCAGCGCGGCGGGGTTGAACAGGGCTTCGCTCTCCGTGCCGTCGCCCCATTCCCGGTCGGTGAAGGTGTTGACGGTGAAGTGAATGAAGCCGTAAAACTCCGTCTGCTGATAGGCGATCTGCCGCTCAGTGGGGCGAATGGCGGCGTACAGCGGGTCGCGGGATCTGTCGATGCTCATGCGGCCCTCCTCAGCCCAACGTCACTTCGGCCTTCAGCGGGGCCATGCCCATGAGGGCGACGCTGCGCTCGTCCGGCTGGCTCAGCCCGGCGAAGACATCGAAGCGCCTGCCGCCGGAGACCCGCTCGCCCGCCTCGTTCACCACGGTGAATGCGTTTTTGTCATACGCGATGGTCACGGCCTTCTCCTCGCCGGCCTTCAGCGCCACGCGCTTGAAGCCCGCCAGCGCGGGATGAAGCGGCGCGTCCGCGCTCTCGACGGCCTTCACGTATACCTCCACCACGTTCTCCGCGTCCATCCTGCCGGTGTTTTTGACCGTCACCGTGACGCCCTTTTCGTCGTCCTTCATGTCCTTCACCTCAAAGGAGGCGTAGGACAGGCCGAAGCCGAAGGGGTACAGGGGCGTGCCGGTGAAGTAGCGGTAGGTGCGGTTTTTCATGCTGTAGTCGGTGAATTCGGGCAGGTCGTCCACGCTCTCGTAGAAGGTGACGGGGAGCTTGCCGGAGGGGCTGATCTCGCCGAACAGGATTTTCGCCAGGGCGGTGCCGCCGGCCTGGCCGGGATACCAGGCGATCAGCTGGGCGTCGCCTTCCGGCACGTTCAGCGCGGAGCCCACGGCCACCACCGTCACCAGGGGCTTACCGGTGGTCTCCAGGGCCTGAAGCAACGCCCGCTGGCTGGCGGGCAGCCGCAGATCCTTCTTGTCGCCGCTGGCGGAGTAGTTGCCGTTGTCGCCCTCCTCGCCCTCCAGGGTCTCGTCCAGGCCCACGATGGCGATCACCGCGTCGGCTTCCTCCGCGCAGATCACGGCCTCGGCCAGGCGGTCGCCCGGCGCCAGGGCGCAGCCCTCCAGCTTCTCGGCGGCCTTGTCGCAGCCCTCGCTGTACACCACCCGGATGCCCCTTTCCTCGCAGTAGCGGCGGATGCCGGCGAGGAAGGTGACATGCCGGGAGGAGGTGCCGTGGTAATTGCCGATGAGGGCGGAGACGCTGTCCGCGTTGGGGCCGATCACCGCCAGGGTGCGGATCTTTTTCGCGTCCAGGGGCAGCGTGCCGTCGTTTTTCACCAGCGTCATGCATTTTTCCGCGGCGGTCAGCGCCAGGGCGTTGTTCTCGTCCGTGTCGCAGGCGGCGTAGGGGATGCTGTCGAATTCGCAGTCCTCCGCGAACAGGCCCAGGATGAAGCGGGTGGTGAACAGCCGCACCGCCGCCTCGGTGATTTCTTCCTCGGTGACCAGCCCCTCCTGCAGCGCGGCCAGCAGGTGCAGGTAAGTGACGCCGCAGTTCAGGTCGCAGCCGGCCTTCAGGGCCATGGCGGCGGATTCCGGGGCGGTGGCGGTCACGTGGTGGTGCATGTGGAAGTCCAGAATGGCCCAGCAGTCGCTGGTGATGTGGCCCTCAAAGCCCCACTTTTTGCGCAGGATGTCCACCAGCAGCGTCT
>CADARO010000046.1 GCA_902790345.1 uncultured Eubacteriales bacterium
GAGCCGACCCGATCCTCGATGCCGGCGTGCTTCGCGGGATTGAGGGTGATAGCCTGCAGCGCGTCGAAGGGATCCATTCCGCTCTTTACGGCCAGGCCGGCGCACAGGGGCAGGTATTCCTGCGGGATCACGTCGGCGTCGGTGATGATGCTGACCTGAATGCCCGCGCGGGCCAGGATGCCGGGGGTGGTAAAGCTCTTGTTGCGCAGCTCCCATTTGCTCGCGTCGCCCAGGCTGGGGCCGACGGCGCAGGGATAGCCGGCCTTCGCAAGCTCCTCCACGATCAGATGCCCTTCGGTCACATGCTCCAGCGTCAGCTTGCAGCCAAACTCCCGGGCGATGCGGATGGCGGTGAAGATATCCTCGGTGGCGTGCGCGTGCGCCTTGAGCGGCAGCTCCCCGCGGATCACCGGGCGCAGGGCTTCGAGCTTTATGTCGAAAGCGGGCAGCTTGCTTTCGTCGTCGCCCGCCGCGGCGATTTTCCGCTCATATTCGCGCGCCTTGAACAGCATTTCCCGCAGCTTGGCCGCGGTGGTCATGCGCGAGGTGTCGCACTTGTCGCGGTAGCAGCGCTTGGGGTTTTCGCCGAAGGCGCACTTCATGGCCACCTCGGCCTTGACCACCATCTGCTCCACGCGCACGCCCACCGGCTTGATGGCCGCGAAGGTGCCGCCCAGCACGTTGGAGCTGCCCGGGCCAACGCACATCGTGGTCACGCCGGCGTCCCGCGCCTCCGCCAGCGCGCGATCCCGGGGCTCAATGCCGTCAATGGCCCGCAGCTGCGGCGTGGCATAGTCGCCGTACTCGTTGTAGTCCTGTCCCTCGAAGCCGATGCCGTAGCCATCCAGGCCGATGTGGCCGTGGGCCTCAACAAAGCCGGGATAGATTTCCCTGCCCGTGGCGTCGTAGATCTCGGCGTCCGGCGCGTCGATGCGCGGCGCGATTTTCACGATCTTCCCCTCGTCCACCAGAATATCGCCGATGAACGGCTCGGGATCGATGGCTGTGTGAATGAGTCCGCCCCGAATGATGAGCATTGCAGATTCCTCCCTTTTCATTTGTTCCGGTATGCCGCCATTATATCATAAACTCATCCCGCGAGGCAACCGCGCCGGCGAAATATGTTTCATTTCAGACAGTGAAGAACGGGCTTTTCTTTCCGTGAAAGATGATATTGGCGGTTGACATATTGTTAAGCGTTCTTTATAATAAATAGCATGAGGAGGTGTGGTCATGAACGCTTATCCGAACGACGGCGGCCGCGCATGTTATGACATTCCCGCCGACGCCTTCTCCCATGGCGGCGACGCGGCTTCGGTGATCAATGAAGCGCTGGCAGCTCACGGCTGGGCGCGCGTTCCCCGCATGGACGAAGCACTTATACTGGATCGGCCCATCGTGCTGTCATCGGGCGCGCGGCTCAGCGTGCATCCTGAGACGGTGCTGCGCGTGAGGCCCGGCCGGGGCGGCTGCATGCTCCGCAACGCTCACCTGGCGGACGGCTGCGACGCGCCCATCTCCTCCATACAGGATCACGACATCCTCGTGGAAGGCGGCGTGTGGGAAGGCTCAAAACGCGACGGTCTGCCGGACGATCCCGATCCCACGCTCCGGCGCTTCCTCTCCCGGAATTTCCTGGTCGGCGCGCTGTTTTTCTGCGGCGCGGAGCGGGTGGAAATGCGCAATCTGACCGTGCGCGGCAGCGAGGAATACGCCATCCTGCTGGCCTGCTGCAGCGATTTTACCGTCCGGGGCATCCGCTTTGTCGATCAGAAGAAGGACGGCGTCCACGTCAACGGCCCCGCCGAGCGTGGGCTGATCGAGGACATCGAGGGCAGCTGCGGCGACGACATCGTGGCGCTGAACGCCTGGGACTGGAACACCTCCGCCGTCTCCTTCGGCCCCATCCGGGATATAACAGTGAAGCGTGTGCGCTGCGGGCGGGGTGAGATTCGCCTGCTCCCGGGCCGAAAAACCTACGAAAGCGGCGAGCAGACGGCATGTCCGGTTGAGCGATGCGCCTTTGAGGACATCGAGGGCGTCTACACCTTCAAGATGTATCAGCAGCCCAACTGCCACAACGCCGAGCGCGGCACGCTGGATCGTTCGGACATCCCCGGCGACATCAGCGACGTGACCTTCGACGGCATTCGCCTGACGGACGTGACGGACGAAGGCTTCGGCGAAATATGCCCGGAGGGCCTCTTTGAAATGGGCGCGGACTGTCATCACATCGCCATTTCCAATGTATCGCTCGACTTCCCGTCTTCCGTCTATTCGGAGCGGGGCGGCGCGCTGGTCTCCGTGGGCCCCAAGTCCTCCACCTGGACCCGGGGATTCACCGATCCCGCGCGGTGGAGCGAGCTGTTTGAGCCGGATATGATCTGCACGGCGGAGGACATCCGCTTCAGCAACATCCGCTTTGCCGGACGGCCCTGTGAAGACGCTGAGCGGCTCATCCGCGCGCGCCGCCTGTCCGTCAATACAGATTATCCCCGCACCCGGCCGCGCGGCGGCACGGGCTACGGCATTGTTCGCGGCGTCTCGATCGACGGCATGACAAAATAAAAGGAGCTACGCATCACCATGAAGGTCTCAATTTTTCTGGCGCATCTCAACGAATTGGCCGCTCAAAAGAACGTTTCCCTGACGGCGGCTCTGCGGGAAGCGAAAAAATCCGGCATAGACTATCTTGAAATCGACTGCAAAAGCGCCCAGGGCCGCGAGGACGAACTGAAGGCGCTGATGGACGGTGCGGGCCTCCAGGCCGGCGGGCTGAACACGTGGTTCGACTTCGGCCGGGAAAAGCAGCCCGATCTGATCGAGAGCGCCCTGGACACGGCCCAGAGCCTGAACGCGGCGCACATCATGGCCGTGCCGGGCTTTATGGCGCCGGACGAGGACGAGGCGGCGTTCATCGACCGCCTGGCGGAGGGCCTGAACGGGCTGGTGGGCGCGGCGGCCAAGCGCGGCGTCAGCATCGTCATGGAGAACTTCGACGCGGAAAACGCCCCCTACGGCCGCATGAAGACCTTCAAGGAACTGCTGGGCAAGGTGCCCGGCCTGGGCTGCGCCTTCGACACGGGCAACTTCCTCTATTTCGGCGAGGACGTGCTCAAGGCCTACGACCTGATGGAAAAGCGCATCGCCCACGTCCATATGAAGGACATCGCCTTCGCGCCGCTGCGGGGCGAAAAGGGCAAGCCCTCCCTGAAGGGCAAGCAGCTCTACCCCGCCCCGGTTGGCAGCGGCGAACTGCCTATGGCCGAGATTGTGCGGCGGCTCTATGAGCACGGCTACGACGGCCTGTTCGCCATCGAGCACTTCAACGCCGGCGACCAGCTGCTGTTCATGCGCCGCTCCGCGCGGTGGCTGAAAAACATATTCCGATAATCGGTTGCTTCACATTATAAACGCAGGAGGTAGGAATCACCATGAATCTGTATCCCTACGAGAAAGAACACATCGCCCGCGTTCGTGCTCTGGCGCCCGAATGCATGGTGCTGCTGAAGAAGGACGGCAGCTTCCCCCTGGAAGCGCCCGGCAAGCTGGCCCTCTATGGCAGCGGCGCTCGCCGCACCCTCAAGGGCGGCACCGGCTCCGGCGACGTGAACGTTCGCGCCTTCACCACCGTTGAGCAGGGCCTCAAGGCCGCCGGCTTCACCATCACCACCGAGGATTGGCTGGATGCCTACGACCAGGTCTGGCAGAAGGCCCGCGCCGCCTTCGCTGCTGGCATCAAGGCGCGCATCGCCGCCGAGGGCCCCGAGGGCTTCATGCTGGCTCTGGGCGCGGTCATGCCCGAGCCCGACTATGACCTGCCCCTGAATGGCGAGGGCGACACCGCCGTGTATGTGCTCTCCCGCGTGTGCGGCGAGGGCGACGACCGCCACGCCGTGCCCGGCGATTTTGAACTCACCCAGACTGAGATTCGCGATATCCTGCGCCTGCAGAAGCAGTATCCCCGCTTCCTGCTGGCGCTGAACGTGGGCGGCCCCGTGGACCTGACGCCCGTGGCGGAGGCGGTGGGCAACATCCTGCTGGTGTCTCAGCTGGGCATGACCATCGGCGATTCCTTCGCGGACGTGCTGCTGGGCAAGGCCTATCCCTCCGGCAAGCTGGCCACCACCTGGGCGGCGTGGGCGGATTACTGCCACATCGGCGATTTCGCCGAGCAGGATGAGACCCGCTACCGCGAGGGCATCTATGTGGGCTATCGCTATTTCGACAGCGTGGGCAAAAAGCCCCTCTTCCCCTTCGGCTACGGCCTGAGCTTCACCCAGTTTGAGATGAGCGCCCGCAGGATCACGCTGGACGGCTCTTTCGTGTCGGTTGAAGCCACGGTGAAGAACACCGGCAAGCGGCCCGGCCGCGAGGTGGCACAGCTGTACGTTTCCGTGCCCCAGGGCAAGCTGGATCAGCCCTTCCAGACCCTGGCCGCCTTTGAGAAGATCGACGAGATCCTGCCGGGCGAGAGCGAAAACGTGCTCATCGGCTTCGACCTGCGGGACATCGCCTCCTTTGACAACGACACCGCACGCGAGGTTCTGGAGGCAGGCCGCTACGTGCTGCGCCTGGGCGTCAGCAGCCGCGACACCGAGATCATCGGCGCCATCGACGTCAACAAGACCGTGACCGCCCGCCAGCTCACCCACATCGGCGGCGAGCCGGATTTTGTCGACTGGAAGCCCGAGCCCTTCGCCGCTCCGATTCTGCCCGAGGGCAAGCCTGTGCTGGCGCTGGACACCGACGCCTTCGAGCCCGCGCCTCTGCCCGGCGCGCCGGCCATCAGCGAGGAGGCCAAGGCCATCGCCGCCGGCCTGACCGACGACGAGCTGGCGTATCTCTGCGTGGGCGACTACCGCGTCAGCGGCAGCGACAGCTTCATCGGCAGCGCCGGCACTCAGGTGTTAGGCGCGGCGGGCGAAAGCTGCTCCCGCTATCCCGACAAGGGCATTCCCTCCCTGGTCATGGCCGACGGCCCCGCGGGCCTGCGGCTGGACAAGCAGTATGGCGAGGATGAGCAGGGCCGCTACTCCACTCAGCCCAACCTTTTCCTGCAGATCGGCGACCTGCTGCCCGACGAGTTTGTGGCCGGCATGCACCTGAACGATGCCAAGCCCGAACGGCACGGCGTCATTCACGATCAGTATTGCACTGCCATTCCCGTGGGCACCGCCCTGGCGCAGAGCTGGAATCCCGAGGTGTGCCGGGCCTGCGGCGACATCGTGGGCGAGGAAATGGAACGCTTCGGCGTGCATCTGTGGCTGGCGCCCGCGCTGAACATTCATCGCAGCCCCCTCTGCGGCCGCAACTTTGAATACTACAGCGAGGACCCGCTCATCAGCGGCCTGGCTGCGGCGGCCATCACCGATGGCGTGCAGAGCCATCCCGGCCGGGGTGTGACCATCAAGCACTACGCCTGCAACAATCAGGAGACCAACCGCCTGCGCAACAACAGCATCATGAGCGAGCGTGCGCTGCGCGAAATCTATCTGCGCGGCTTCCGCATCGCCGTGGAGAACGGCGATCCCCGCGCGGTCATGACCTCCTACAACCTGCTCAACGGCGAGCACACCTCCCATCGCGAAGACCTGGTGGAGACCGCGCTGCGCGGCGAATGGGGCTTTGATGGCCTGGTGATGACCGACTGGGTGGTGGCCGCCATGACCGGCGCGGCGCACAAGTATCCCGCCGCCTGTGCCTCCGGCACCATCAAGGCCGGCAACGACGTGCTCATGCCCGGCAGCCCCATCGATCACGACGACCTCATGAACGCCCTTAACAACAGCGAGGCGCACTACCCCATCACCCGCGCGCATCTGGAAAAGTGCGCCGCCCGCCTGATCGACCTGGCGCGCCTGCTGCACGAACAGGCCGAGGGCTGATCACAATCACGCGAAAAACGAGCCGCCGAATCAATCCGGCGGCTCGTTTTCATATGGATGAAATCAGTAGATCGTCTGAATGTCCTCCGGCTGAACGCCGATGGCGCGGCAGAACTCAGCCAGGCCCTTTTCCCCGTCCACCATCATCAGGTCGGTGAACTTTCCCGTTTTCATGTCGATGAAGCCCACTGTCATCTCGCCGTTGCAGATGCTGCGGCGCACGGCGGGCTGTTGAAGGGCGGGGTCGTAGTCGATGGGCCGCGGTTTTCTGTGGAAGAGCGACATGGCTTAATCCCCCTCTCGGCGATTGGTCATTTCAGCGCGTCGAAGCCCTGCCAGACCGGCTTGCCGGAATAGCGCAGGATGGGCGTTTCGCCCCGCAGGGCCCGCAGCACCGAGTGCGCCAGCGCGTCCTGCTCCATCTCCCCGGGATAGACGGTGATGGGCGCGATCCAGCCGCAGCGGTCCCGCACGCCCTCCACGATGTCCTGAAAGCGCACCAGGCCGCCGGTGAGCAGGATGCCGTCCACCTGGCCCCGCAATACGGCGCTCATGGCGCCAACCTGCTTGCAGATCTGATAGATCATGGTGTTCCACACCAGGGACGCGGCCTCGTCGCCCGCCTCTACCCTGCCGTGGATGACATCCGAGTCGGAAGTGCCGAAAAAGCTCACGAAGCCGCCGGCCCGGGAGCACATGAGCCGCGCCTCAGCCGGGGAGTGGGATTCGATGTAGTCCAGCAGCGCCAGCACCGGCACGCTGCCGATGCGCGTGGGCGTGAAGCTGCCGTCGCCGCCCGCCCCCACGTTGCCGTCCACCATGCGGCCGTGATCGTGGGCGTTCACGGTGATGCCGCCGTCGATGTGGCACACGATGAAGTTGCAGTCCTCATAGCGCCGGCCCATTTTGCGGGCATGGGCGTCCGCCGTGGCCTTCTGATTCAGCACGTGGGACTGCGCCGCGCGATACACGCCCTTGATGCCCGTCAGCCGGGCCAGGTCGCTGAGCTCGTCCACGTTGGTGGGGTTCAGCGTGTACGCGCTGTGGCCGTATCTCTTGCTGAATTCCCAGGCCAGCATGACGCCCAGCTTGGCCGGATGCTCGCTGCCGCCCACGCCCGCCACGGTGTCCTCATACAGCTTTTCGTCGATTTCCGTTACGCCGGAGGGCTGGGTGCAGGCGCTGCCGCCCCGGCCCACGAACACGTCGATGTCCTCCGGGGCCACGCCGTGCTCGCGCAGCATGTCCAGAATGACCTGATAGCGGAAGGGAATCTGATCGTTGACGTTGGGATAGCTCAGGAGCACCGGCGCGTCGTGGAAGATGCTCTTCTCGAACAGGGATTTTTCGTTTTCATAAAGGCTGATTTTGGTGGAGGTTGAACCCGGATTGATGACGAGAATCTTCAGGGCTTTGTCCGCGCTTTGCATATCGTAGCCTCCGCATCCATGCAGATGTTTGTTATTGCCATTCTATGCCGTCCGCCCGGGCTTGTCAACGTCATTCGCGTTATATCGTCGGCCCTTTTATGTCGCGCTGATGGAATTTTTCTGCCAAAAACCCCGCTTTTTTCACGTTCCCCCCTGTTCAAGAAGGAGATTATGAATTATAATATTCCAGAATGATTCCATCATAAGAGATCACAGAGGTGTGTTTCATGCTGCTCATCATTTCAAACCCCACCTCCGGCAGCGGAGCCGGCGCGGCCATACTCCAGCGCGTGAAGGATGCGCTCGACGAGCGCGGCCTGGCCTATCGCAGCGAGACGACCCAGCGGGCCGGCCAGGCCAGCGAACTGGCCGATCTGGCCGTCCGGGAACAGATGGAGGGCATCGTGTGCGTGGGAGGCGACGGAACCATCTTTGAAATCGTGAACGGCCTGGCCGGGCGGTTCATGACGCTCTACTTCGTGCCCTGCGGCACGGGCAACGACTTCGTGCGCGTGTTGAATCTGCCGAAGGATCCCATTGAGGCGCTGCGGGCCCAGCTGGGCGGAAAGCCCCGCGCCATCGACGTGGGCCGCGTGAACGAGCGGTATTTCCTGAACGTGTCCGGCTGCGGCTTCGACGTGGAGGTGCTGCGGCAGGCGGTGCGCTTCAAGAAATACGGCAAGGAGCTGCTGCCCTATCTTCTGGGCATCCTGGCAGCGCTGCGCCTGTTCAAGCCGCTGGACATCGAGCTCACCGTGGACGGGCGCACCGAAAAGCGCGCCGTCACCATCATCTCCGTGGGCAACGGCCGCTACTTCGGCGGCGGCATGATGCCCGCGCCCCACGCCGAAATCGACGACGGCCTGTTCGACGTGATCTATGTGGACAAGATCAACCGCCCCACCATCCTGCGCCTGCTGAGCCGATTCATCAAGGGCAAGCACGTGGACATGCCCATCACCCATGAATTCCGCTGCCGGACGCTAACCATCCGCTGCCCCGGCATGACCGTCAACATGGACGGCGAGCTGTGGGATATGGACGAGGCGCGCTATGAGCTGCTGCCCGGCGCGGCGCAGATCATGCTGCCCTGATTCGCGCGGGAATAAAAAACAGCGCACCGTCCGCGCTGTCAAGCCGAACGCATGCGCCGGCGGCATCCCCTTTGCCGCGCTCCCCATATCCGTCGCGCCTTCGGAGGGGCCGAAGGCGTCTCCTCGAGAAGTTCCTTGCTTCTGTGGCTTATTATATCAGATGCTCACCGCCCTTGGAAATCGCGAAAACGGCGCGATTTATCCATTTGGGCGGTTTTTCACGTCCATCGTCATTTCCATGCGGGCCTGATCCCTGTAGGCGGCGGGCGCGACGCTGAACCGCTCCTTGAACGCGGCGGTGAATTTGCCGGGGTTCTCATAGCCGATGGACCGCGCGATCTCGCAGAGCGACGCGTCCGTCTCCCGGAGCAGGCGCTGCGCCTGTTGGAGCCGATAATCCTTCAAATACTGATAGATCGACACGCCGTAGACGCTCTTGAACGCCGCCTTCAGGGCCGTTGTGCCCGAATGGAGCGTGGCGGCCATCTGCTCGATGGTCACGTGGGCCGACAGATCGGCCAGAATGATGCCCCTAACCGCCTCGGCCAGCGCCGCCTGCCTGCCGTTGACATAGACGGGCTGATCGCCGAGGGCTCCGGTGTTGGCCTCGCTCAGGAACATCAGCAACTCCATCGTCTTCAGCTTCAGCATGGGCAGGCACCTTTCGGCATAGGCTCCGGCCAGCGCGCACAGGATCGTCTCCAGCCTCTTGTTGCGCTGGATCACGAAATAGCGGGGCCTTCTGGCGGCGATCTCGTTGATTTTGCCCAGGTCGATGGCCAGCGCATCCAGCACATTCCCCAGCTCGCGAGACAACACACCTCTCTCCAGGAAAAGCGTAACGCCCCGGAACCGCCCCGTGGGGAAACAGCCTCGGGTCTCCCGCCGCCCCACCGTTCCAACGGAGAAGTACCCCGCCCCCACAAAGAAGCAATACCTGTCGCTCACGGAGCACTCATAGCGGCCCTCCGTGCAGTAGGTGATCTCGATCACGCCGTCGTTCGGCGCGACGCGGCAGCCGCAGCGCAGCAGGCGCAAATCGTTGTAGATCGCCTGCACCCCCGGCAGCACCGCGCAGGCCGTCACGTCGCCCTCACCCGTCTCGTTTCGCAGGCGATACCGAAGGAACCCGGCCGTCTCCCCCATCTCTTCCAGCGGATCCGCGTAATGCCTTTTCCAGTTGTACGGCTGCTGCACGTGCTTTCTCCCCCGTCCTTTTTTATATGACATTATAACCGATGAGGGTTCGGAGGGCAAGGGGGCAAAAATTCACCGTGAAATAAACATACAAAAGGGAACGGGGACGCAAAGTCCTCGTTCCCTCCGATGTGTTCGCTTTATCCGACCACGCGGCGCAGATACTCATAGCCCGCCTTGATGGCCAGCAGGTTGTCCTCCAGACCCTCGAATTCCAGCGAGAGGAAGCCGTCATAGCCCGCGTTTTTGAACATTGCCACGCACTGGGCCACCGGAATCACGCCGTGGCCCACGATGGTGCCGCGAATGTGGTTCTCGCCCCGGGTCTTGAACCAGCCCGCGCCGGGATTCGGCTCGCTGCCGGGCTTGAACAGGAAGTCCTTGGCGTGCACGTGGAAGGCGTAGGGCGCGGCGATGGCCACGGCCTGCAGGCTGTCGCGGTCGGCGCAGATGAAGTTGCCCATGTCCACCAGCCAGCCGTAATTCGGATGGCCTACCGCCTGGATCAGCGCTTCCACGCGCTCGGGATCCTGAATGAAGTGGCCGTGGTTCTCGGTCATGGTCTTCACGCCCTTTTCGGCGGCGTACTCGGTCACCTTGCGGATGTAGGGCGCCATGGTCTCAACCGCGTTGCGCCAGGTGTAGCCGTGGCCCTTCACGGCGGGGCCCCAGCAGGCGTCATGCCGCATGGCGGGCGCGCCCAGCTCCACGGCCACGTCCACGCAGTGCTTCACGCGCTCCACCTCGGCGTCCGGGTCTTCGCAGAGGAAGTTCGCGCCGATGGTGTAGGCGGCGATCTCCAGGCCGATCTTTTCGCAATGGGCGCGAATCTGACGCGCGGTCTCGATGTCATCCTTGCAGCCACTGATTTCGGGCTTCAGATCGATGAACTCGATGCCGTCATAGCCGATTTCCTTGGCGATGTCGCAGATCTTGATGTAATCGCAGCCCGTGTCCCGCATGTATTTCGCGAAGCTGTAGCTGCTAACGCCGATTTTCATTGTCTGTTTTCCTCCCTCGCGTCAGTCCAGAACCACTTCGTGGCCGGTTTCGGCGGACTTATAGATGCCGGTCAGAATCTTCATCAGGGTCACGCCGTCCTCCGCCGGGTTGCGGGTGGGCTGGCCGGTCTTGACGCACTCGACGAAGTGGTTGACCTCGTTGGCGAACAGGCCGTCGAAGCTGAGGGCCGTGGAGTTGGCCAGGGTCACGTTGGTCATGTAGTCGTTCATCTCGCTGTAGATGGTCAGCTCGGGATCCAGCTTCGCGCCGGCCTTGGTGCCGAAGAACTGGATCTTGCCCTCGTCCTTCTCGATGTTCAGGCTGAAGCTGGCCTCGATCTGCAGCACCGCGCCGTTGTCGAAGCGGATCATGGCGGTGGCGAGATCCTCAACGTTGAAGATGTCCTGGCCCTCTTTGGTCTGGGAGATGTAGCCGGCCTTGCTCTTGATGTTCTTGCGGTCGCCCAGCTTGTTGAAGGTGGCGCCGTACACGGACACGGGCTTCGGATTGCCCATCAGATAGCGGCACAGGTCGATCACGTGCACGCCCAGGTCGATCAGCGGGCCGCCGCCGGAGCGGGACTTGTCGCCGAACCAGCCGCCAGGGCAGCCCTTGCGGCGCAGGTAGGTGGCCTTGGCGTAGTAGATGTCGCCGAAATAGCCCTTGTCGATGAAGTCCTTCAAAACGGCGCAGTCATTGCCGAAGCGGCGCACAAAGCCGATCATCAGGAGCTTGCCGGCCTTTTCGGCGGCCTCCTGCATGGCCTTGGCCTCTTCCACGTTCATGGCCATGGGCTTCTCGCAGAGCACATGCTTGCCCGCGTTCAGCGCGGCGATGGTGCAGGGGGCGTGGGCGCTGTTCCAGGTGCACACGCTCACGGCGTCCAGCTCGGGACAGGCCGCCAGCATCTCGTTCACATCGGTGAACCGGCGGGCGGGATCCACGCCGAACTGGTCGCCGCGCCGATTGAGGCGCTCCTCGTTGATATCGCACAGCGCGCGAATCTCCACGTCCGGGTTCTTCGAGTAGGCGTTCAGGTGTTCGCCGGAAATGCCGCCGTTGCCGATGACGCCGATCATGATCTTGTCAGACATATGCCATTCCTCCTGTCGTATGCGTTTTGCTCGTCAGATGATCTTCTTCAGGAAATTCACGGCCTTTTCGATGTCCGCCGTGGGATTGTCGCCCACCTCGCGCTCGATGGTGAGGAAGCCGTGGTAGCCGATGTCGTCCAGCGCCTTCAGATAGGGCTCGAAGGGCACGTCGCCGTCGCCCAGCGCCAGCTCGATGAAGGCGGGATTGGTCACCAGCGGATCGCCGGGGCGCAGGCCGTAGATGACCTCGGGATCCCGATCCTCCAGCTTGCGGCCGTCCTTGGCGTGGGTGTGCACGATGTAGTCCTTGAGGTTATAAACCGCCTGCACCGGGTCGTCGCCCGTCACCATGACCAGGTTGGCCGGGTCCAGATTGACGGACACGCCGGTGGAATGCAGCGAATCCAGGAAGTTTTTCAGCGTGAGGGAGGTCTCCGGGCCGGTCTCAACGGCGAAGTGCGCGCCCACCGAATCCGCGTAGCCCGCCAGTTCGCCGCAGGCGTCCTGCAGGATCTTGTAGCGCGGATGGGCGGGATCGGCCGGCACCACGCCGATGTGGGTGGTCACGATGTTGGTCTCAAACTCCAGCGCCATGTCCACGATGCGCTTGGACTTCTCAATGAGGTCGGGATTCAGCTCGGCGTTGCCGAAGCCGTGGCCCAGGTCGCCGCACAGCGCGGAGATGACCAGGCCGTTGTCCTTGACCATGCGCAGGAATTCCCTGCGTCCCTCGGGCGTGGTGATGCCGTACATCTCCGCCGCCCGGGGCGTGGCGTACACCTGCAGACCCTGCGCGCCCAGCGCCTTCGCCGTCGCCATGGCCTCAGCGGCCGGCTTCTTGAAGGATTCCAGCATGACACCGATCGAGAAATTATACATGTCCCCTTACCTCCTGATCCGAGTTTAGAGTAGCTGTTTCTTTCGGCGGCGCGGAAAACCCACGCGCCGCGCCTACGCCTATTATCGCAGAACTTCCCCCGCAAGTCAATACGCGAAAGCAGGATTATATTAAGGAAAAAGCGCGGCATTCACGCTTCAGCGCCTCAGCCGCTTCACCAGGCGCTTCAGCCTCATGTCGCTCCACTCGATGACCTCGATCCCCAGCTCGGCGGCGCGCCGGCGCATGGGCGCGCGGCTCTTCACGGCGGGGGCCGAGGTGACGATGATGGCCCGGGAGCCCGCGCCGCCGAAGCGATCCCGCAGGATGGCCAGCTCGTTCAGGGCCTCCGTGCGGATCTCGCTGGTCTTGCAGCTGATGAACACCGGCTGCACGCCCTGCACCGCCATTACGTCGATCTCATTGGTCACGCCGTCCCGCTGGTTCGCCCCGCCCTGCCAGTTGACCACCGCGCTCAGCACCACGTCGTCGAAGCACTCCGCCGCCAGGCAGGCCCGATACACCTGCAGCTCCAGCACAGAGCCCATGTCCCGCAGCCAGAAGCGGACGATCTCGTTTGGGAAGCGGAAACGCACCGACTCCTCCGTCAGCGCCAGGTCTTCGATCATGCCGGCCTTTTCCAGCGCGCGCAGCAGCCCCGCGTCCGCTGTGACCGAGCGGTTGTCGGCCTTTTCCGTCGGCGCGCCCGCCGCGTCCAGCACGCCGGGCTCGGCGGAGGAAATCTTCTGGATGTAGCCGACCTGCCGGTTCCACACCGGGCGGTACTTTGTATACACGGCGAACAGCCTGTCGATCTGCGGCAGCATGGATTTGAGCTGCTCGTTGTCCTCCCGGCCGGGCAGCAGCGTTCCGCCCGCCATCAGGAAGCAGGATTTGGCGTCCAGCCGGATGGTACAGGGCAAATCCTTGGCGAACGGCGCGTTGTGGATTTCAAAGAAGGCGTTCTTCTTCCGGCTGTAGGTGTAAACCGGCGTCTCTCCCGACACCGCGCCGGCGGCGAACAGCGCGGCGTCCGTGCCGCCCGAAATGTCGATAGCGCAGTCCTCGTGGGTCTCGAGGATATGGCGCAGCTGCTTTTCCACCTTGTTGGCGTCCAGCAGGCTGACCGGCACAAAGGTGAGTTTGACCGGGCATTTCCGGTGCTCGAAATACTGGGCCATGGCCTGGCGCAGCGCCTTGTTCTGCTCGATTTCCGGCGGGCAGATCAATATGGTCTCCTCCGGGCGAAACATCTCCGTGCCCATCACGTTTTCAATGGGTCTCTCGTCATACAACTCAATCAGCGTTTTCATCGTTTGCCACGCTCCCAACGCGCGATCTGTCCGAAGCCGTCGGACGGCGGTTCGGCTCGTTAATATCTTAACCCCGTTCAATCTGTTTGTAAAGTTTTTTCTGAGGTTTTTGTCCTTGCCGAACGCGTCGGCCCATGTTATAATGCAGGTGAAAACTACAAAGACAGGAGCGTGGAAGGTTTATGGCAAGGCTTCGTCAGGCTATCGTTGGATTTGGCGGCATGGGCGGCTGGCACGCGGAAAACATCCGGAACAAGGTGCCCGAGATCGAGGCATACGGCGTCTACGACATCCGGCCCGAGGCCATGGAATCGGCGCGGGCGAAGGGTTTTCACACCTATGACTCGCTGGAAAGCCTGCTGGCCGACGAGTCGATCGACCTGGTCACCATCGCCGTGCCCAACAATTTTCACAAGGACATCGCCATCGCGGCGCTGAGGGCGGGCAAAAACGTGGTCTGCGAAAAGCCGGTCACGCTGAACGCGAAGGAGCTGGAGGAGATCATCGCCGTGCGCGACGAGACCGGCAAGGTGTTCTCCATCCATCAGAACCGCCGCTGGGACAGGGACTTCCGCATCGTGAAGGCCGCCAAGGATCAGGGCCTGCTGGGCCAGGTCTACATGGTGGAGAGCAAGGTGCAGGGCTCCCGGGGCTCCATGTACGGCTGGCGCGGCCACAAGGAAAACGGCGGCGGCATGCTGCTGGACTGGGGCGTGCATCTGCTGGATCAGGCCATGCAGATGTTCGATGAGAAGGTCGTCAGCGTTGACGCGCACCTTCTGAGCATGTACACCCCCGGCGTGGACGACAACATCAAGCTGTTCATCCGCTTTGCGGGCGGCTGCTCCTACGAGATGGAAATGAGCACCAACTGCCTCATCAACGCGCCTCGCTGGCACGTGCAGGGCACCGAGGGCACGCTGCAGATCGACGACTGGAGCTGCAAGGGCCGGCTGCTGAAGCTGAAGCCCAACGCGGAAATGAAGTGGGACAACGACATCGTGTACACCGAGGCCGGCCCCACCCGC
>CADARO010000047.1:0-441 GCA_902790345.1 uncultured Eubacteriales bacterium
ATATCACGGACTTCCCGAATCCGGTGAGCGCCAATCTGAAGAACGCCATCGTGACTCCGCATATCGGAGCCTCCACGGAAGAGGCCGAGGACAACTGCGCGGTCATGGCCGCGCAGCAGCTGCAGGACTACCTGGACAACGGGAACATCACCAACTCCGTGAACTTCCCGGCCACGAACGCCGGCGTCTGCCAGTACGAGGCCCGCGTCGCGGTCCTGCACCGCAACATTCCGAACCAGCTGTCCCAGATCACGGCCTTCTTCGGAAATGCGGGGCTCAACATCGCCAACATGACCAGTAATACCCGCGGCAATTACGAGTACACCCTGCTCGACCTGACCGAGGCGATGCCCGACGACACCGTCGAGAAGCTGATGCAGGTCGACGGCATCCTCCGCGTCCGCCGGATCTTCGAGCGGACGAAATCCGAGGCGGATCCGG
>CADARO010000047.1:497-32079 GCA_902790345.1 uncultured Eubacteriales bacterium
GGAAAAGCGAACGGACAAGCGGTTTTTCCGCCTGTCCGTTCGCTTTTCCCATCCGGAGCTTACCGGCAGTCCTTTCCGCCACAGGCGCTGCAGTTCCCGCAGCACCCCTCTCCTTTCTTCTTCCGTTTCCTTATGCTGCGGACCGCCAGCAGAGCGCACAGCGCGACGGCTCCGGCCAGCAGCAGATCGATTCCGCTCATACGACATTCCTCCTCACGACAGGACACCCGCAAGCACAAGGCGCGTCAGCACGGCGCAGATCCAGGCCAGCAGGCACTGCCAGAGCACCACGCCGGCGGCCCATTTCGCGCCCATTTCCCTGCGGATCGCCGCCACAGCGGCCACGCAGGGCGTGTAAATGAGACTGAAGACCAGAAGGCAGGCTGCCATAAGAGGAGTCAATGCTCCCGCCACGTCGCTGCCGAAGAGGATCTCCAGCGTGGAGACCACGCTCTCCTTGGCCATAAATCCGGTGATGAGGGCCGTGCAGATCCGCCAGTCCCCCAGTCCCGCCGGGGCAAGGACCGGCGCCAGAAGGCCGGCCAGCTGCGCCAGGATGCTGGTGTGGGACTCCTCCGTGAAATTCAGGTGCAGATCGAAGCTCTGCAGGAACCAGACCACGATGGTGGCGATCAGGATCACCGAAAAGGCCCGCTGCAGGAAATCCTTCGCCTTCTCCCAGAGGAGGCGGATCACATTTTTCGGCGCCGGCAGCCGGTAATTCGGCAGTTCCATGACGAAGGGCACCGCCTCGCCCCGGAAGAGGGTCCTTTTCAAAAGCAGCGCCGCGAGGATCCCGATGAGGATGCCTAGCACATAGAGGCCGGTCATGATGAACCCGCCCCTGCCGGGGAAGAATGCGCTGACGAAGAACGCGTAGATCGGCAGCTTCGCCGTGCAGCTCATAAAAGGCGTCAGAAGGATCGTCATCTTCCGGTCCCGTTCGCTGGGCAGAGTTCTGGTCGCCATGACCGCGGGCACCGTGCAGCCGAAGCCGATGAGGAGCGGCACGATGCTGCGCCCCGAGAGCCCGATCTTCCGCAGCAGCTTATCCATGAAAAATGCCACGCGGGCGATATAGCCGCTGTCCTCCAGCATCGACAGGAAGAAAAACAGCGTCACAATGATCGGCAGGAAGCTCAGGACCGAGCCCACTCCGGCGAAGATCCCGTCCACGATCAGTCCGTGGATGGCCCGGTTGACGCCGGCGGCAGTCAGGGCCGCGTCGACCCGGGCGGTCAGCAGGTCGATCCCGCTTTCCAGAAGCTCCTGGAAAAAGGCGCCGATCACGTTGAAGGTCAGCACGAAGACCAGGGCCATGATCCCGATAAAGCAGGGGATCGCCGTGTATTTTCCGGTAAGGATCCGGTCGAGGCGCATCGAGCGTTCCTTTTCGCGGCTCACCCGGGGCTTCACCACCGTCGCGTTGCAGACCTTCTCGATAAATGCGAAGCGCATCTCCGCGATCGCAGCGGCCCGGTCCAGTCCCCGCTCCGTTTCCATCTGCAGCACGATGTGCTCCAGCATCTCGAGCTCGTTCTGATCGAGCGCCAGCTTCTCCAGGATCTGGCGGTCGCCCTCGATGGCCTTGCAGGAAGTGAACTGCACCGGAAGATCCGCCCGGAGCGCGTGATCCTCGATCAGGTGCCGCACCGCGTGAATGCACCGGTGCACGGCTCCGCCGTGGTCATGTTCCCCGCAGAAGTCCTGCCGGAGCGGTCTCTCCTGGTATTTTGCCAGATGGACCGCGTGCTCCGCGACCTCCTTGACGCCCTGGTTCTTCACCGCGGAGATCGGGATGACCGGCACGCCGAGCAGCGCCTCCATGCGGTTGATATCGATGGTCCCGCCGTTTCCGCGGACCTCGTCCATCATATTGAGGGCCACCACCATGGGCACGTTCATTTCCAGCAGCTGCATCGTCAGATACAGGTTCCGCTCGATATTCGTGGCGTCCACGATATTAATGATCGCCTTCGGCTTCTCCTCCAGCACGAAATTGCGGGAGACGATCTCCTCGCTGCTGTAGGGTGACATCGAATAAATGCCGGGCAGATCCGTGATCCGCGTTCCCGGGAAATCCCGGATCACCCCGTCCTTGCGGTCCACCGTCACTCCGGGGAAATTGCCCACGTGCTGGTTCGCGCCGGTCAGCTGGTTGAACAGCGTGGTCTTGCCGCTGTTCTGGTTGCCCACCAGCGCGAAGGTGAGGGTTGTGTCCTCGGGCAGCGGCTCGCCGCTTCCCCTGGGATGGAATTTGCCCGTCTCGCCCAGGCCGGGATGGGGCCGCTCCTTCTCCTTGGCCGGGCGGGCCGCCGGCTCCGCCTTCCGGCCGGACACCAGCTCAACGTCGATCTTCTCCGCGTCCGCCAGACGCAGGGTCAGCTCGTAGCCGTGAATGCGCAGCTCCATGGGGTCGCCCATGGGGGCCAGCTTGATCAGGGTGACCTCCGCCCCCGGGATCACCCCCATGTCCAGAAAGTGCTGCCGCAGCGCGCCCTCGCCGCCCACCGTGCGGATCACCGCGGTCTGTCCCGTCTTCAGCTCTCTCAGCGTCATCGTCTCACGCTCTCCTCTCGTCTGTCTTTCCATGAAACCTTTTCAGAAAACGTTTTTGTAAAATCTTTTCCTGAAAGATACCTCGCAAAATATATGGCATCTTTCGATGCTCAATATATGTCAGCCCCGACCGCCGATGAACGAAAGACAGCGCTCCAGCAGCCGCGCCAGCTCCGCGGAATCCGTCTCCCCCAGGTATTCGAGGATGCGCCGGTTCGCGGCCGCGATCTCACGGTATTTCTCCTCCGCCCGGCGCGCGCCCGCCTCCGTGAGCGACACGAACACGCATCGCCGGTCGCCCTCGCCCTGCCTGCGGCGAATCAGGCCCTTTTTCTCCATCTGGCGCAGGATGTTCGCCACGCGCCCCGTGGTGAGCCCCATCATGGTCATCAGCTCGCCGGAGAGCACCGGCTCCCCCGCCCGCTGGCGCAGGCACAGGAGAACCCCCTCCTCGCCCTGGGCGGCCAGCGCCTCGCCCACCTGATAGATCTCCCTGAGATGGCCGCAGTACAGTTGAGTGACCCGTTCCGCCTGAGTCGCGCAATCCATACCGTCACCGTCCCGTTCCTTTCACTATGGTTAGTATAACTTTACTAACGATACTTGTCAAGCGAAATCGGGCGCCCGCGTGAAAAATGTCGAAGGAATTAACAAAACGGGCGGAAATGGTTTTTTCACTTTATCAAGGTAACGCGGCCATTGACAAATCCGCCGCCCATGATATAATTGATTCAAAACGCCCCTACAAACGAGCATGAAAGGGATGATCCCCATGAGTACCAGAGAACACAGGATATACAACCCCGCGCGGGAGTGCATGAGCCGCGACGAGCTCAGCGCGCTGCAGAGCGCCCGGCTGGTGGAAACCGTGAAGCGCGAATATGAAAACGTGCCCATGTATCGCGAGCGGATGAAGGAAAAGGGCCTGGAGCCCGGCGATATCCGCGGCATTGAGGATCTGAAATACCTGCCCTTCACCCAGAAGACCGACCTGCGCGACTACTATCCCTTCCAGCTGTTGGCCAGCCCGAAATCCGAGATCGTGCGCATTCAGGGCTCCTCGGGCACCACGGGCAAGCCCATCGTGGCCGGCTACACGCGCAACGACGTGGACGTGTGGAGCGAGATGATGGCCCGCACCCTCACCGCCGCCGGCTGCACCAACGAGGACATCGTGCAGGTGGCCTACGGCCTGGGCCTGTTCACCGGCGGCTTCGGCGCGTATCAGGGCGCCGACAGAGTTGGCGCCATGGTGGTGCCCATGTCCAGCGGCAACACCCAGCGCCAGATCATGATGATGAAGGATCTGGGCGTCACCCTGCTGTGCTGCACTCCCTCCTACGCCACCTATCTGGGCGAGACCATCCGGGAGATGGGCCTGGTGCCGGGCAAGGACATCAAGCTCAAGGCCGGCTGCTTTGGCGCGGAGCCCTGGACGGAGGCCATGCGCGCGCGGCTGGAGGAGCTTTTGGGCATCGACGCCTGCGACATCTACGGCCTCACGGAGATCGCCGGGCCGGGCGTGGCCTTCGAGTGCCTGGAGAAGCACGGCATGCACGTGAATGAGGACCACGTGATCGCCGAAATCATCGACCCCGTCACGGAGGAGCCCCTGCCCTACGGCCAGTCGGGCGAGTTGGTGTTCACCACCATCACCAAGACCGGCATGCCCATGATTCGCTATCGCACCCACGACATCTGTTCCCTGACCGACGAGAAGTGCGACTGCGGCCGCACCCTGGCCCGCATGAGCCGCATCACCGGCCGCACGGACGACATGCTCATCATCCGGGGCGTGAACGTGTTCCCCAGCCAGATCGAGACCGTGCTGGTGGGCACCCAGGGCGTGGCGCCTCACTACATGCTCATCGTGGATCGGGTGAACAACTCCGACACGCTGGAGGTGCAGGTGGAGATGACCGACGACATGTTCTCCGACACCGTGGGTCACATCGAGACCGTGCGCAAGTACATCTCCGACCAGATCAAGTCCGTGGTGGGCATTTCCGCCAAGGTCACGCTGGTCGCGCCCAAGTCTGTGCCCCGCAGCGAGGGCAAGGCCAAGCGCGTCATCGACAACAGAAAGCTCTGATGGGAGGAAATAACGCATGTTTATCAGTCAGATTTCCGTGTTTCTGGAGAACAAGGCCGGCACGCTGCGGGAAATGACGGCGCTGCTGGGCCAGGGCGGCATCGACCTGCTGGCCCTCTCCCTCGCCGACACCCAGAGCTTCGGCATCGTGCGCCTGATCGTGCACAGCGGCCAGATCGACGAGGCCATGCGGCTGCTGAAGGAGGGCGGCTACATCGCCCGCATCAATCACGTCATCTGCGCTTCCGTGCCGGATCGGCCCATGGGCCTGTCCGAGCTGCTGGGCATCATTGAGGACGCCTCGCTGTCCGTGGAGTACATGTACTCCTTCCTGCGGGCCAGCGCCAACGGCACGGCGAACATGATCCTGCGCCTGAACGACGGCCCCAAGGCCGCCCAGGTGTTCGCGCTGAAGGACGTGGTGATGCTGAGCCAGGACGACGTTGACGCGCTGTGACGGAGGCGGATATGCCCACATTTGAATCCATCCAGGCCGCCCGGGCCTATTTCCAGGGCGACCGCTTCGCCATGGAGAACGGCCTCACCATTGAGGCGCTCTCCGAAGACAGCGCCACCTGCCGCTTCGACATCGCCCCCCGCCACCGCAACGCCGAGGGCGGCGTCATGGGCGGCGCCATCTTCACCCTGATCGACCTGGCCTTCGCCGCGGCCGCCAACAACCGGCACAGGCCCACCGTGGCCCAGCAGGTGAGCGTGAACTTTCTCAGCGGCTCCCGGGGCACGGCGCTGACCGCCGTGGCCACCTGCCGCAAGGACGGCAAGACCAGCTGCGTCTACAACGTAAACGTGACCGACGACCTGGGTCGGGACATCGCCCAGGCTGTTGTGACGGGGTTCAAGCTGTAAATTTAATTGGATCAAAAAACGCAAATCGCCCGACATCCCTTGATACAGGATGTCGGGCGATTCGTTCGCTATTCAGCTGTCAGGCTTCGATGAAGCTCGGTCGCGGCGAATTACTTCGCGGCTTCCCAGGCTTCGATCTGGCTCTGCACCTCGGCGATGACGTCGGCCACGCCGTTGGCGTTCAGCTTGTCAACGAACTCGGCCACGATGTCGGTG
The DNA here is from genome assembly GCA_902790345.1 of uncultured Eubacteriales bacterium. Taxonomy (GTDB): domain Bacteria; phylum Bacillota; class Clostridia; order Christensenellales; family Aristaeellaceae; genus Firm-10. Next base: position 6,232 of record CADARO010000047.1, read on the forward strand.
ACCTCGTCGGCGTCGGCCAGCTGGCCCAGGTTCAGGTCGTTCTTGTACTCCTGCTCAACGCTGGTGCAAGCGGCGATCTGATTGGTGACGGGGGCGGTGTCGAAGGAGAAGCCCAGATGCTGCGCCTTGATGCAGCTGTCGTTCAGGGCCATCATGTTCTTCAGCATGATGCCGTCGGGGCCGGTCAGGGTCTCGGGGGCGTTGACGATGGTCAGGTTGCCCACGGGAGCCATGTACCAGTAGTAGTAGGCGCGCTCGCCGGCGACGGCGTTCTTGGTGCCCTCGAAGGTCATCTTGCCATCGGCGTCATAGGTGTAATGCTCACCTTCGATGCCGAAGCGCATCATGGTGGCGAAGTCAGGATCGGTGTTGACCAGCTCAAGGATCATCATCGCGCGGGCCGGATCAGCGCAGTGAGAGCTGATGGCGGTGCCGGCGGAGAAGAAGTTGTTGGTGTCGGTCCAGGTCTTGTCGAACATACGCATCTTGGTGACGAAGTTGTCGCCGTACATATGCTCTTCCATGTAGGTGTAGCCCCAGCCGGACCAGCCGAACACAGCGCCGGTGTACTGCAGCTCGCGCTTGTCGGTGTAGTCATACAGATAGATGCCGTCGTCCACCATCTTCTGCTTCTGGATGGCATACTCCAGGAACTCGGGGGTGTCATACAGGTTGAACACGGTCTCGTTGTCATAGCCTTCGATGGTGTCGATGCCCGGCACGTTGCAGACCGCGAAGAAGGAGCCGTTCAGGAAGTTCTCAACGGCGAAGTTGTAGGGATGCACGCCGTTGACGTTCCAGAACACGGGATACTCGGCCCACTCGGGATGAGCGGCGTCGCGCTTTTCCTTCACTTCATAGCCCAGGGCTTCCAGATCGCGGAAGGACTCGAACTTGAAGTTCTCGACATCAATGCCCAGCTCCTGAGCCATGGTGTCGTTGTAGATCAGGGAGATGTAGAAGCCGTTGTCCTTCAGGGTCGGGATGCCGTAGATGTGGCCGTTGATCTTCATCGCGTCCCACACGGCCTGATCGAACAGGGCCTTGGTGCCCTGGCCGTAGGTGTCCAGCAGCGCGTCGTCGCCATCCAGCGGATAGTAGCCGCCGCCCTGGGAACGCACCACGTAGTCCAGCTTGGTCTGGGAGCCGAAGCCGATGATGCCCAGATCCTCGCCGGCGTTGACGCGGACAACCATGTTGCCCCAGTACTCGTCGCCAGAGCCGAAGTGGAAGCTGACGGTGGCGTTGATCTTCTCAGTCAGATACGCGTTGACGGCGTCGTTGACGAGAGCGGTGTCCGGATCCTCATCCACGCCGACATACCAGTCGATGTTGACGGGCGCGAGATCGGCGGTGTCAGCCGTGGCGGGAACCATAGCCAGCACCATGGCCAGCGCGAGGAACAGAGTTACCAGTTTGCGGGTCATAGAAGTTGCCTCCTTATTGATATTTATCCTTCAGCCGGTCACCCGGCCAGAGAATCGGATGGATCACTCCTTCACGGAGCCGATGGTGAGGCCGCTCACGAAGTAGCGCTGGAAGAAGGGATAAGCGCACAGGATGGGCAGCACCACGATGACCGTGCAGGCCATGCGCAGGTTCTGAGTGGGCAGGTTGCGCAGCATGTTCAGGCCCTCGGGGGTGCTGGCAATCTCCGCGTTGTTCTTCAGGAAGTCGATGCTGTTCTGAATCTTCTGCAGCAGCGTCTGCAGCGGCACCAGGCGGCTGGAGTCGATGTACAGATAGGCGGTGAACCAGTCGTTCCACCGGCCCACCAGCTGGAACAGGCCGATGGTGGCGATGCCCGCCTTGAACAGCGGCAGCACGATCTGGAAGAAGATGCGGAAGTGCCCCGCGCCGTCGATCTTGCCCGCCTCAAACAGGGTCTCCGGAATGGTGGAGATGATGAAGGTGCGCAGGATGATGACGTGATACGCGCTCACCAGGCTGGGCACGATGAAGATCCAGAAGGTGTCCCGCAGGTGATACACGTTCACGTTCAGGATGTAACTGGGCACCATGCCGCCGCCAAAGAGCATGGTGAAGAACAGGAACCAGGTGAAGAAGCGGCGCGCCGGGAAATTGCGCTGCGCGATCACGTAGGCGTACAGGCTCATCACGGCCAGGCAGCACAGCGTGCCGAACACGGAATGGGCGATGGTGACGATGTAGCTGTTGAGCACCTGATCGCCCATCTTGCCAAGGTATCCGTAGCCCGCCAGCGTCCACTCGCTGGGGAAGAAGGAGAAGCCGTTGTAGGAGATGGACAGCTCGCTGGAGAAGGAAACCACGAACACCAGCGCCATGGGGACCAGGGCGAAGAGCGACACCAGAATGAGGATGACGGAGAAGGTGGCGTTCCAGCCCGGCGTGAGAGAATTGAAGCGGTTCTTCTTGACTGTCGGGATCGATCCTGGAAACAACCCAGTTGGCGCCCAGCAGCACCAGGAAGCCCACCAGCGACTGATACAGGCCCGCCGCCGTGGACATGCCCACGTTGCCCAGCGTGATCAGCCCCCGGTATATGTATGTGTCGATGACGTCCGTCACGGGATACAATCGGCCGGAGTTCTTGGTGACCGAATAGAACAGGCCGAAGTCACCCCGGAAGATGGAGCCCATGGACATGATGAGCGAAATGCTGATGACGAAGCGCAGGTGCGGCAGGGTGATGTAGCGCGCCTGCTGGAACTTGGTGGCGCCGTCCAGTACCGCCGCCTCGTAGTAGTCGTGGGAGATGCCGGAGATGACGGCCAGATACAGCACGGTGTTGTAGCCCACGCCCTTCCAGGCGTGGATGAACACCAGCAGCGGCGGCCAGATGTCCTTCTGCTTGTACCAGTCGGTCTTGCCCTTGCCCCCCAGAGACTGGATGATCTTGTTCACGATGCCGTAGTCCCGGTCCAGGAAGGCGGTCACCACGATGGCTACCACGGTCCAGCTGAGGAAGTAGGGCAGCATGTACACCGTCTGCAGTGTCTTGGCCAGCCGACGGCTGGTGAGCTCGCTGAGCATCAGCGCCATGATGACGGCCAGGATGGTGTTCACCGCCATGAATACCAGATTGTAGCACACGGTGTTGCGGGTGATGGTCCAGGCGTCGGTGGTGGCGAAGAGGTATTTGAAGTTCTTCAGGCCCACCAGGGGGGAGCCGAAGATGCCCTTGGAGGCGTTGAAATCCTGGAAGGCCATCACCAGGCCGAACATGGGCGCATAGCAGAACATCACCAGGAACACGACGGTGGGCAGCGCCATGACATACAGTGCGAAATCCTCCCGCCGGAAGAATCTTCTTTTCTTGCGCCCGATTGCGCCGTTTGCCGCTGACATGCCCGTCACTCCATTCCTGAGAAAATTATCTGGATTTGATGCGAATAATATAGCACACGAATTTAACTTTGTCAATATAATCTGAACGTCTTCCTTGAAGTAAAACGCCTCCTTTTCACCGTTTTGTACTATTCTTCCCCTCACTTTTTGACTGAATCCGCCTTTAAATTCATATTTCCGTGCCGCAAAAAGATGCATCAAAAGGGCATAAAAAACAGTGCCGCCCCGGCGTCTGCCGGAGAGGCCCCGATTCGACTGCGTCGCTCTCTTTATCCCAGATAGCTGGTGCTCACCCAGCCCTCGCCGCCGCGATAGGTCACGTAGGCCCACGCGCCGCTCACCCGGGTCACGGTCACGCTGACGCCGCCGAACAGCGAATCCTTGATGGCGCCGTTCAGCGAGGCGCTGCTGCGCACGTTCAGCTTGGTGGCGATGACGCGATAGGTGCTGCCGGGGGTCACGGTAGCAGCCGCCGCCTGGCCGGAGGAGCTGGCCGGGGTCAGATACGACAGCGCCACCCAGCCGCCAGCCGTGGGCGAATAGCCCCAGTCGCCGTTCAGCTCGCTGACGCTGATGATGGTGCCCTTCGTCAGGCTCCCCACCCGCCGGGCCGTCAGCCGGGGATAGACCCGCACGTTCAGGTGATCCGCCGTCACGGTGTAGCTGCCCGTGGCCGCGCCGGTGGCCGCCGGGGCCAGGTATTTCTTGTCCACCCAGCCGTAATAGGTGGTGTTGTTGCGCCGATAGGACACGTACCACCAGCCGCTCTTGTCGGAGATGTAGGTGACCACCGTGCCCCTGGGCAGCACGAACTGCACCTCGGAGGTCATGCTGGCGCCGTAGCGCAGGTTCAAGCCGCTGCAGTTCACGATATAGGCCTTGGAGGCATAAGGCGCCAGCGTGCTGGAGCTGGGCACAACGGCCAGCGCCGGCGCGGCCGCCAGCGCCAGCACAGCGGCGCAGCAAAGCGCCCTGAGCCAAATGGAAACGCGTTTCATCTTCATTCGCCTCCCCCGTTCTCATCACTGTTGCTTTTGTCTTCCAGTTCCAAAACAAACCGATCGTAATCCGACAGATAAAGACGATCCTGGACTACGCGGTATTTCTCAAATTCCGCCAGCGCGTGAAGCCGAGCGATTTCGGCGCTGACCTTTCCCGCGTCCTTCAGCAATCCATATTCGAACATCTGAATAAACGCGTTGAGCCTCGTCTCCCAATCCTGCATTGTCACGGGAATATGCCGCGCGGCCATGTTTTCCGCGTAATCCAAATAAGCTGTGACCATACGGTTGAGCTGGCCCATTTCAAATTCGGTCAGGTAATTCTTTGCGACAACCACGTCGGATTCCCGCACCTTCCCGTCAGGCGCGTCTTTCCATGTCGTCAGCCCCATGTGCGGTTGGTTCGCGTCGGCGCGCTCCACGATGACCTCGGCGGCGGTATGCCCGTGCACCGCGTAATGCATCTTGTTCTGAACCGTCGCGAAAAAACGCCGTGTAGACTGGGCCGTTCGGTCATAGTCGATGGCCGTCGCATACAGGTCAGTAATTTTCTGATAGAACAATCGCTCGCTGGCCCGGATCTCACGGATTTTTTCCAGCTGCTCCTCAAAATACTTCTGGGTCAGCACGGTGCCGCCGTTTTTCAGGCGCTCGTCGTCCATCACCCAGCCCTTAATGGTATATGTGGCGGCGATTTCATTGACCCATTTTCTGAACTGCACGGCCCGCTCGGAGTTCACCTTAAACCCCACGGCAATCACCATCTGAAGCCCGTAATGATTGGCCGCGTACAGTTTCCCGTCCGAGGCAGTTATTCGAAATTTTCGAATAACTGCCTCGGGTTGGAGTTCGCTGTCCGCGAATACCCTCTTGATATGGTAATTGATCGTGTTGACGCCGACGTCATAAAGAACAGCCATCATCTTTTGGGTCAGCCAGATGTTTTCATCCTCGTAGCGCATCTCAACGCTCTCTTCGCTGGCCCCTGTGGCGGCGACAAAGGTTAGGTATTCCGCGGCAGATGACCGCATGATGACATCAGCTTTGTTCTTTGCCACACGCTCATCCTCCCAAAGAAAAAGACGCTAAACAGCGTTTCTCACAGAACACAAAGCGGGCTGTTCGCGATTGGCAGAACAGCCCGCCGATGGTCGATGGAAATCAGCCGAGGTAGCTCATGCTGACGAAGCCGGAGCGGCCGTTGCCGTAGGTCACCCAGGCCCAGCTGCCGCTGGTGTAGGACACGGTCACGGTGGTGCCCTTGGAGATGACGTCCTTCACCCTGCCGCTGGTGGACGCGCTCTCGCGCACGTTCAGCTTGTTGGCGATCACGCGGTAGGTGTTGCCGCTCTTCACGTTGGCCGCCGGGGTGCCGGAGGCGGTGGTGGCGCTCAGATACTCCAGGGCGACCCAGCCGCCGGCGGAGGGCGAATAGCCCCAGTCGCCGTTCAGCTCGCTGATGCTGATGACGGTGCCCTTGGTCAGGCTGCCCACGCGCTTGGCGGACAGTCTGGGATAGCTGCGCACGTTCAGCTGGCCGGCGGTGACGACATAGTTGCCCGTGGACGCGCCGGTGGAGGTAGGCGCAAGGTACTTCTTGTCAACCCAGCCGTAGCCATACTTGCCGGCGCTCACATACCACCAGCCGCTCTTGTTGTCGATGTAGGTCACCGTGGTGCCCCTGGGCAGAACAGCCACCACATAGGAGCCCATCTGGGGATTCTGGCGCATGTTCAGGCCGCTGCAGTTGACGATGTAGGTCTTGGAGGCGTAAGGCGCCAGCGTGCTGGAGCTGGGCACAACAGCCAGAGCGGGCGCCGCGGTGAGGCCCACCAGAACGGCGACCAGCGCGACGCAAAAGATCGATTTCAGCCATGCGGGAATGTGTTTCATATTTCTCTGCCTCCACATTTGTAATTATACTTACTCATATTATGCCATTGCCCTGTAACAGCGTCAAGCGCGTCAGGCATTACAATTCTATTAAATCCTATACAGAAAAATGACACATATGACGGACGCCTCTTCTCACTCCGCCATGTGGCGCACCGGCGGGATTTGCTCGAAATCGCCGAAGCCATAGAAGGAGCGGGCGTTCTCATAGAGGAACAGGTTCTTCTCCTCCGGGGTGAGCAGCTCCGTGCGCTCCAGGAAATCCCAGCTCATGCGGTAGGTGATGGCCGTCATGGTGCGCGGGTAGTCCGAGCCCCACATGAGCTTGTCCATGCCGCATTCGTCCCGGGCGGCCAGGATGGCCTTCACCGCCGAGGGATAGGGATAGAACTCCGCGTTGAACAGCCAGGTGATGCCGCCGCTCTCCACCCGCACGTTGGGATGCCGCGCCAGCTTCACCACCTCCCGCCAGCCGGGCACGGTGATCATGGCGAAATGCCCCAGGGCCACCCGCAGGTTGGGATACTGCTCAATCATCTCCCGCAGGGAACCGGCCTGCTCGTCGCCGGGATAGAGGTCGGCGCTGATGAACTTGCCCTCCCGGTCGGCCTGGGCGAACACCGCCTCGTGATGGGTCAGGTCCCGGTCCTTCAGCCGCTCGGCCACGATCTTGATGCCGTCCATGCCCCGGGTGTCCACCTCGCCCTTCTCCTCGTACAGCGCGCACACCCGCAGCCGGTCGGGGTATGTCCTGCGGGCGTAGCGCAGGTAGGCGTCCTGGTTGCCGTCCATGTATTCCTGGGTCACCACCGCGCCGTTCACCAGGGCGAAGTCCATGTTGGAGATCAGGCGGCGGGCGGTGTTCTGATTGTCGGTCATGTAGGGCGGCAGCATCTGGCGCACCTCGCCCTTGAGCATGCTGCGGCCGTTTTCCAGCGGATACACCGGCAGGCCGTCCACCAGACCGGCCTGCTTCTTCCAGAGATGCACGTGGGCGTCGATAATCACGCTTGCCGCCTCCTATCGGTTGAGGTCGATGTAGCTGTCGTTCCAGACCACGGCGGTCTTCATGGGCGCGCCCTTCGAATAGATGTCCTCCTCGTAGGCGCGGATGGGATCGGCGATGAAGCGCTCCTTGTCGATCAGCTCCACGATCTCGCCGTAGCGGCTGTTCGCCAGGATGCGGATGGCCTCCTCCATGTGATCCTGCCGGAAGTTGATGGAGCCGAAGATCAGGTGGTTCTCAAAGCCGAAGGGCATGGTGTCGAAGGCGACCCGCGGGCCCAGGGAGAAGCTGTTGTAGACGCCGTTGCAGCCCAGCACCTTGTGCTCAAAGGCGATCTCGTGCTCGATGTTTGCGCCGCTGGTGCCGATGAACAGGGTGGCCCGGCCGCCCAGCGCCTCGCGGATGGCCCCGGCCAGTTCTTCGTTTGATGCGAAGTTGCTGCGCACGTAGACGCCGCCAGTCTGCTCCAGGGCGAAGCGCACCTTGGGGCTCTGCTCATCGCTGCGGGCCACCAGCGCGATCTTCGCCTTCGGATGGGCCCGGCGGATCAGGTCGCCGATGAACATGCCGGTGGTGCCCAGGCCGAAGATCACCGTGCGATCGAATACCTCGTCCGCCGCGATGACCCGCCCCTCCTCCAGGGACACGCCGTGACGCCGCGCCGCCTGGCGGAAGTTGTGGGCCCCGCCCAGATCCTCCATGCGCTCCCGCTGGAACAGCATGCAGGAGAAGGGATCGGGAAACACCATGCGTTTGGCGAAGGACAGATCCAGCTTCCCGCCATGAACATGGCCCTCCGGGATGGGCAGCAGCATGTCCGGATTGACGTACATGCGGTCGCAGAACAGGCCGTCCGCCTGATCGCAGCCGTATTCAAAGTAGCTTTCGTCCTCGTTGTAGCGGGTGGGATCCACGCAGTCGCCGCCCCGGATGAGCACGATGGCGAAGCGGTTCTCTGAGGGCACCCACACCACGCCCTCGTGGCCGTTGATGAGCCGCTTCTGCCCCGCCGGGAATTTCGGGCCCAGCTGACCCCGCCGGCCCATCTGCATGAGCTCGTGGTCGGTGCCGCAGAAGCCCACGATCACCGGCTCCACGGGGACGCCCTCCTTCAGGGGCTCGCCCCGCAGCCGCTGCCGGGGCGGGTTGATGAGATTCACCTCGCCGTATACCAGCGGGTGCTTTTCATCGTTCTGAAAATACGTGCCGTATGCCTTCATGTCAGTCTCCCTCCCCCGTCACAGGGTTTCATCCAGCCTGAGCAGCGCCAGCGCGTAGATCTTCATGGCGGTGAGCAGGGAGGGAATGTGGGCGAACTCGTCGCACTTGTGGCCGCCGCCGTGGGTCTCGGGAATGTCGGGGCGCGGGGTGCCCGGCAGGCCGGGGCCGTAGGAGATGGCGGTGGAGAGATAGCGGGAATAGGTGCCGCCGCCCATGGCGTAGGGCTGATCGTCCCGGCCGGTCACCTCCCGGTAGACCTCCATCAGCGCGATGCACTCCGGCCCGTCCACGCTGATGCGGAAGGGCTGGGTCCGGTGCTCCGGATGCCACTGGAAGCCCAGCGCCGCCGTGGCCGCCGCGTAGCGGGCCTCGGCCTGCTCCGGGTCCTCCGCCACGGACAGGCGGGCGTCCAGGTTCACGTACACCTGGCCGTCTCTCAGGCTGGCCATGCCGAAGTTGGTGGTGGTCTTGCCGGACACCGGATCCTCGCAGGCCAGGCCGCAGCTCTCGCCGTAGCAGGCCGCGGTGAGGGTGGCGATGGCCTTCATGGCCTTTGCCGACGCCTCATCCAGCAGGCCGCAGCCCGAGAGCGCCCCGGCCAGCATGTTCAGCGCGCTGCGCCCCTTCGCCGGGTCGGCGGCGTGGGAAGACACGCCGTGGGCCTTCACCACGCAGCCGCCGGCAGCGGGCTCGATGGTGAAGTCTTCCTTTTTCACGCCCTGGGCCGCCAGCGCCACCCGCATGAGCTCCGCGTCCACCGCCAGCTCCGCCTGGGCGTCCGCTGGCACCATGTTGGCCGCCAGGCCCGCCTTGAACCCCCGGATGGACGGGCCCGCCGGAATGGACACGTCGCCCCCCAATGAGCCCTTCTGGGCCACGCACACCGGGAAGCCGCAGTCCGGCACGATGGACACCTTCGCCGCCTGGTTGTGCTGGAGGTAGTACTGAAGATCCTCCATGCCGGTCTCCTCGCTGCAGCCGAAGTAGATCCACAGGCCGTGGTTTTTGATGAGGCCCAGCTCCTTCAGGCAGCGGGCGGCGTACAGGCCGGCCAGCGCCGGGCCCTTGTCGTCTGAGGTGCCCCGGCCGATGAGAAAATCCCCCACCCGGGTGGCGCCGTAGGGCGGATAGATCCAGCCCTGGCCCTCGGGCACCACGTCGATGTGGCCCAGGATGCCCAGGGCGTTCGCCTGATCGCCCCAGCGCGCCGTGCCGCAGTAGCCCTCGTGATCCACCGGCTCGAAGCCCAGCTCCGCCGCCCGATTCAGCGCGAAATCCAGCATTTTGCGGCAGTCCGGCCCAAAGGGGGCGTTGGGCTGGGCCAGGTCTGCCCGGCTGACGCTGGCGATGCGGCAGAAGGCCTGCACGTCCGCGATGTATTCCTCCGTGTGTTCGTCGATCCACCGCTCGATGGCGGAAAGAACCTGCTGATCCATGGAAAGCCCCTCCTCCATTTTCCAATCGATTTGTCCTGCTCCGGAAACCGGTTCCCTTTCGGGAAGGCCCGGCTTATCCTCTCACCCGCGCCCGGCGCTCCTCAAGTACGCGATCCCGCTCCATCTCCCGCACGCGCCTGAAGGCGGCGCAGGTGGCGGTCCAGGTCTTCTCGGGATTCTGGGCGGCGTAGTCGTTTGACTCGCTGCCGTAATAGCCCCAGGCGATGATGGTGCGGGCGCCGGCGTCGTAGGCCGCAGCGGCCGCCTCCACAATTTCCTCCTCGCGGCCCCGCGGGGTGGAATAGGTCTGAATCCAGATGTTGTGATCCTTGCCGTAATGATTGGCGATATCGATGGTCTGTTTCGATCGGGTATAGACAAACTCATAGGGGCTGCCGATCCGCTCCGGCGGATAGCCCAGCCAGTAGGGATCGGAGCCGATGTTGTCCAGGGTATCGATCCCGCAGACGCTGTTCAGCGTGCTGATGCCGATGCCGTTTTGTCCGTTTTCGCCCGGCATGACGCACACCACGTTCTTCATGCCTTTGGCCGCGCTGCAGGCGGTCATCCGGGTGAAATAATCGCGGATGGTGTCCAGCCGGAAGGCCCGGACGTCGTCGTTGATCGCGGGTGGCATGTCATAGCCGTATTTCGCCCGAAAGAGCTCCCGGCAGCGGGGGCAGGCGCAGGCGTACACGCGGTCATCGCCCCGCTTGAGGGGCAAATGCGGCTCGTCCCAGAAGAGGGTGCGCCCGCCGATGAACTCCACCGCGTCGATCCACTCGCGCATCCAGCTTCTGAAGGCCTCGCTGTTGAGGCAGGCGCGAACGGGATCCATCTCGCCGTTTGAGTAATACTGGTGCGCCTCCGGATGATAGGCCAGGAAGTGGGATTTGTCCCCGGGCGGGCCGCCCAGCCCCCAGTTGTCGATCCAGCTCTCCAGCCCCGCGTCGGTGGATATGGCCACGATTTCCTTCATTTTTTTCCGGTGCCGGTCCCAGTCGGTGTGGGAGAGCATGTGCACCACCAGATCCATGCCATTGCGCATCATGTCGCGCATGTCTTCCCGGGCATGACTGGGCATGCGGTTGCCGTGATACGCCGCGCCGAGAACAAGAGGCCTGTTTGCGGACATTTCGTTTCCCTCCCCGCTTTATTTCACCTGCATCATAACATAAAACGGAGCGCCCGTCAATGAAGCGAACGCCCCGTCAATTTGATTTGTTTAACCGCCCAGGTACGCCGCCCGCACCCGGTCGTCGGCCAGCACCTCGGCGGCGCCGCCGGAGATGGTGATCCTGCCCGTGCCCAGCACGTAGGCCCGATCCGCGATGGACAGCGCCATCTGGGCGTTCTGCTCCACCAGCAGGATAGTGGTGCCGGCGTCGTTGAGCTCCTTCACGATGTCGAAGATCTGCTCCACCAGGATGGGCGCCAGGCCCATGCTGGGCTCGTCCAGCATGAGCAGCTTGGGCTTGCTCATCAGCGCCCGGCCCATGGCCAGCATCTGCTGCTCGCCGCCGGACAGGGTGCCGGCGATCTGCTTTTCCCGCTCCTTCAGCCGGGGGAACCGGGAGAACACGTTCTCCAGCGAGGCCGGAATCTCCTGGGGCGGGCGGGAATAGCCGCCCATCTCCAGATTCTCCTTCACCGTCATCTGCTGGAACACACGCCGCCCCTCCGGGCACAGCGCCATGCCCAGGGAGACCACCTTGCTGGCGCTCAGGCCGGTGATGTCCTTCCCCTCGAAGGAAATGGAGCCGGTGCGGGGCTTCAAAAGGCCCGCCACGGTGTTCAGCGTGGTGCTCTTGCCCGCGCCGTTGGCGCCGATCAGGGTCACGATCTCCCCCTCGTTCACGTCGAAGGACACGCCCTTGATGGCGTGGATGCTGCCGTAGTAGACGTGGATGTCGTCCACCTTCAAAAGGGTCTTCTCTTCCGCCATGGCTCAGCCCTCCTTCTTCTTGCCCAGGTAGGCCTCGATCACCACGGGATTGTTCTGGATCTCGTCCGCCGTGCCCTTGGCGATGATGCGCCCGTAGTTCAGCACGCAAATGCCCTCACAGATGCCCATGACCAGATTCATGTCGTGCTCGATGAGCATGATGGCGATCTGGAAGCGGTCGCGGATCCTGATGATGTTGTTCATCAGCTCCTCGGTCTCATGGGGATTCATGCCGGCGGCGGGCTCGTCCAGCAGCAGTAGCGACGGGTTGGTGGCCAGCGCCCGCACGATCTCCAGCCTGCGCTGGGCGCCATAGGGCAGGGAGCCCGCCTGATACCCCGCCATGTCCTGCATGTCGAAGATGGACAGAAGCTCCAGCGCCTTTTCGTGCTGGGCCTTCTCCTGCTTCCAGTAGCCCGGCAGGCGGAAGATGCCGGTGAACATGCCGTACTTTACCTGATTGTGCAGCCCGATGCGCACGTTGTCCTCCACGGTCATGTTGCCGAAGAGGCGGATGTTCTGGAAGGTGCGGGCGATGCCCAGCTTGTTGGCCTGCACCGTGTTCATGCCGGCGGTGTCCCGGCCGTTCAGAAGCACCGTGCCCATGGTGGGCTGATACACCTTGGTCAGCAGGTTGAACACGGTGGTCTTGCCCGCGCCGTTGGGCCCGATGAGGCCGGCGATCTCCGTCTTGCCGATGATGAGGTTGAAATCCTCCACCGCTTTCAGTCCGCCGAACTCGATGCCCAAATGGCGCGTCTCCAGCACCGGGGCGCTGTACAGGTCGCGCTCCGGGATGATGCCCTGGCTGGGGGCCGGCACCATCTTGGTGGGCTGCCGTCTCCTCACTTCGCTCACTGCGCCGCGCCTCCCTTCATCTCAGCTCCCGGCGACCTGCGCCGGAATACCCGCAGCAGCCGGTCGAACACCGACCGCAGCATGGGGTTGTTGGTCGCCAGCATGACCAGAATCAGCACGATGGCGTAGATCAGCATGCGGTAATCCGCGAAGGCCCGCAAAAGCTCCGGCAGGATGGTCAGAAGCGCCGCCGCGATGATGGAGCCCCAGATGTTGCCGATGCCGCCCAGCACCACGAACACCAGCACCAGGATGGAGGTGTCGAACTTGAACTTGGCCGCGGTGAAGGTGGAGAAGTTCAGCCCGTACAGCGCGCCCGCCATGCCGGCCAGCACCGCCGAGGTGACGAAGGCCATCATCTTGTACTTGGTCACGTTGATGCCCATGGCTTCCGCCGCGATGCGGTTGTCCCGGGTGGCCATGATGGCCCGGCCCGAGCGGCTGTTCACCAGATTCAGCACCACGAACAGGGTGAAGATGATCAGGGCGAAGCCCACCGGGAAGGTGGAAATGGCCTTGATGCCCTTGGTGCCCGCTGGGCCGTTCACGATGATGGTGCCCGCCAGATTGGGGTTGTTGAAGGAGATATTCAGCCTCATGCCGTCCACGGAGAAATACAGGCAGTTGACCACGTTCCTGATGATCTCGCCGAAGGCCAGGGTGACGATGGCCAGATAGTCGCCCCGCAGCCGCAGCACGGGGATGCCGATCAGCACGCCGAACACCCCCGCCATGACGCCGCCCGCCACGATGGAAATGATCAGCCGCGCCAGGGCGCTTTCAAGCCCCAGGGCGTTCAGCAGCCAGGTGGAGGCGATAGCGCCGGTGAACGCGCCGATGCTCATGAAGCCGGCGTGGCCCAGGCTCAGCTCGCCGGAAATGCCCACCACAAGGTTGAGGGACACGGCCATGACGATGTACACGCAGATGGGGATCATCTGGCCCTTCAGGGTGCGGGGCATGGCCTTCGAGGCGATCAGGTACTGGCAGACGATGAAGGCCACGATGACGATGCCGTAGGAAATGAGGGCGTTGACCGTGCTTTTTTTCAGCTTCATCACTCTCACCTCACACTTTCTCGCGCACCGGCTTGCCCAGCAGGCCCGCCGGCTTGAACAGCAGCACGATGATCAGCACGGCGAACACCAGCGCGTCGCCCAGCTCTGTGGAGATGTACGCCTTGCCCAGGATCTCGATCACGCCCAGCAAAATGCCGCCGATCATGGCCCCGGGGATGGAGCCGATGCCGCCGAACACCGCCGCGGTGAAGGCCTTGATGCCCGGCATGGAGCCGGTGGTGGGCATGAGGGTGGGATAGGCGGAGCACAGCAGCACGCCGGCGATGGCCGCCAGGGCCGAGCCGATGGCGAAGGTGAGGGAGATGGTGCGGTTCACGTTGATGCCCATCAGCTCCGCCGCGCCCTTGTCCTCCGACACGGCGCGCATGGCCTTGCCCAGCTTGGTCTGGCCGGTGAACAGCGTCAGCGCGATCATGATCACGATGTTGGCCGCGATGGTCAGGATGGTCTCGCTGGTGATGGTCAATTCGCCCTCGAACAGGCGGATGGTGCCCACGCTGAACACGCTGTCAAAGATCTTCGGGTTGGAGCCCCAGATCAGCAGCGCCGCGTTCTGCAGGAAGTAGCTCACGCCGATGGCGGTGATCAGCACCGCCAGGGACGCCGCCTGGCGCAGCGGCCGGTAGGCCAGGCCCTCGATGACCACGCCCAGCGCGGTGCATACCACCATGGCCAGCAGCACCGCCACCAGCGGCGGCAGGCTCAGATACGCCATGGCGCAGAAGGCGATGTACGCGCCCACCATGATGACGTCGCCATGGGCGAAGTTCAGCATCTTGGCGATGCCGTACACCATGGTGTAGCCCAGGGCGATGATGGCGTACACGCTGCCCAGGCTGATGCCGTTGATCAGGAATCGCAGGAATGCGACCATGTGTTCCAACTCCTCAATAACAAACTCAAGGTAACCGGCGGCCGAACGCGCCCTCGCGTCTCCAGCCGTCGGTTACCTCCGATGATTTCCGGGAAACCCGCCCGGCCCCGGGGCCACCCGGAGCCGGACAGGGAAAGCGGGCGATTATTCGCCGTAGGGCACGTAAGCGCCGCCCTTGATGACATACGCGGCGGGCAGCTTGCTGACGGCGCCGGTCTCGTCCCACTTCATGTCGCCGGTGAGGCCGGTGTACTCCATGGTGGAGAACTGCTCGATCAGCAGCTCACAGGCCTCGTCGTAGCTGGTCTCGCCGGTGATGCCGGCGGCCACGCTGGCCTGATACAGGGCGTAGATGGCGTCGTAGGAATCCGCGCCGAACTGGTTGGGCTCAACGCCGCCGGAGATCTCCTTGTACTTCTCAACGAAGTTCACAACGGCCTCGTCGTCGCTGAAGGCGGAGAAGGGGGTCAGCAGGATGACGTCCTCGGCCAGGGCGGGATCGAAGTTGTCCATGGCCAGGATGCCGTCCATGCCGTCCACGCCGAAGAACACAGGAGCGTACTCGATGTTCTTGGCGGTCTGCAGGATCATGGAAGCGGGGGTGTAGTAGATGGGCAGGAACACCAGGTCGGCGCCGGCGTCCTTGGCGGAAGCCACCTGCACGGAGAAGTCGGTGGTGTCGTCGTTGAAGGCGCTCTCAGAGACGATCTCCAGGCCGATTTCCTTGGCCTGGGCAATGAAGGTCTTGTAGATGCCGGTGGAGTAGTCGTCCGCGTTGTTGTAGATCACGGCCACCTTGGTGCCCATGTTGTTCTCGCTGATCAGGTTCGCGGAGATGGTGCCCATCTGGGGATCCTGGAAGCACACCTGATACACGTTGTCCTTGTCCGCCACGACCAGGTCGCTGGACGCGGAGGGGGTCAGCATGAACACGCGCTCCTCATAGGCCACGGCGCCGACCGCCAGGCAGGGGGAGGTGGTGGTGTTGCCGTCGATCATCTGAGCGCCGGCTTCCAGCACGGCGTTGTAGGCGTTGATGGCCTTCTCGGTGTCGTGCTCGTCGTCCTCAAAGAGCAGCTCGATCTGCAGGCCGCCCTGGGCGTTGATCTCGTCCGCGGCCACCTGAGCGCCGTAGCGGCAGGCCAGGCCATAGTTGGCGGCAGGGCCGGTGAACGGGCCGATGACGGCGATTTTGATGCTGTCGGCCATGGCGGTGCCGGCGAGGATCATCATCAGCGCCAGCGTCAGGGCAAGGATTTTTCCCATTTTCTTCATTGTATTGGCCTCCTTTGTTATTCGGCCGGAAACTGCGGCCTGAATTGTATATTATTATACGCCTATACAATGGCATTGCAAGTTAATTCGGCATTAATCCGCACGTTTCGTGAGTTTTCGGCCAAATCCTTCGGCATTTCAGCGGGGATATGAAGGAATAATGGGGTGAATAATGCATAATTGACCAGTCTGCCCAGCGCCACTGGTGAGATCTTGCGGCTGCGCTTTCCCCACATCTTTACATTGCCGTGATTGCAGGCCCGTCCGGCCGGTGATATTGTGGATAGCAACAAAAATAATATGCGATTGCGAGGTTGATTCAAGTGGCAGGACTTACCATGGACAAGCTGCAGGCGCTTTGCAAAAACCGCGGCTTCATCTTCGCCGGCTCCGAAATCTACGGCGGCCTCTCCAACACCTGGGATTACGGCCCGCTGGGCGTGGAATACAAAAACAACATCAAAAAGGCCTGGTGGCGCAAGTTTGTTCAGGAGAACCCCTACAACACCGGCCTGGACTGCGCCATCCTGATGAACCGCGAGGTGTGGGTGGCCAGCGGCCACGTGGGCGGCTTCAACGACCCGCTGATGGACTGCAAGGCCTGCAAGGCCCGCTTCCGCGCCGACAAGCTCATCGAGGACTTCACGAAGGGCGCCGAGACCGGCGACGGCTGGACCAACGCCCAGCTGGAGGCCTACATCGCGGAGCATGACATCGTGTGCCCCGTGTGCGGCAAGAAGGACTTCACCGGCATCCGCCAGTTCAACCTGATGTTCAAGACGCACCAGGGCGTGAACGAGGATTCCGCCACCGAGATCTACCTGCGCCCCGAGACGGCACAGGGCATCTTCGTCAACTTCCTGAACACCATGCGCACCACCCGCAAGAAGCTGCCCGCCGGCATCTGCCAGATCGGCAAGTCCTTCCGCAACGAGATCACCCCCGGCAACTTCATCTTCCGCGTGCGTGCGCGAGTTCGAGCAGATGGAGCTGGAGTTCTTCTGCAAGCCCGGCGAGGATCTGGAGTGGTTCGAGTACTGGCGTGGTTTCTGCCGCGACTGGCTGCTGAGCCTGGGCATGAAGAGCGAGAACCTGCGCCTGCGCGATCACGAGAAGGACAAGCTGGCCTTCTACTCCAAGGCGACCACCGACTTCGAGTACCTCTTCCCCTTCGGCTGGGGCGAGCTGTGGGGCGTGGCGGACCGCACGGACTACGACCTGAAGCAGCACAGCGAGCACTCCGGCAAGACCCTGGAGTACATGGACCCCGTGACCAACGAGAAGTTTATCCCCTACTGCGTGGAGCCCTCCGTGGGCGTTGACCGCCTGGTGCTGTCCTTCCTGTGCGACGCGTACGACGAGGAGGAGCTGGAGGGCGGCGACAGCCGCGTGGTGCTGCACCTGCATCCGGCGCTGGCTCCCTTCAAGGCCGCCGTCATGCCGCTGCAGAAGAACAAGCTGGGCGACAAGGCGAAGGAAATCTACGCCATGCTCTCCAAGAAGTTCATGGTGGACTACGACGAGACCGGCTCCATCGGCAAGCGCTATCGCCGCCAGGACGAGATCGGCACTCCCTTCTGCATCTGCGTGGACTTCGACACCGAGCCCACCGGCAACGTCACCGTGCGCAACCGCGACACCATGCAGCAGGACGTGGTGGCGCTGGACAACCTGGTGAAGTATATCGAGGATCGGATCGACTTCTGATAATCATAACAAAAGTGGTAGGCGAGGATTGTAGTTCCTTGCCTACCACTTGGTTTTTTGACTTAGCATTTAACTTCTTCTTTTAACCTTGAAGGCAAGGCATTTGTGTGATATACTCATTACTGTTTAGGTAGGCATAATTCTACAAAAACAATACGTGACAGGCAGGTGATTATCATGCCAAAAAACAACAATACGAATACTGCGGCTTTCTTAGAAGCCGTACAATTAGGCATTTCTGATGCTACTATAAGAAACTGGGAGAAGCTTAACACAAAAACTGCAGGGCGACTGATGACGCGTGCAAATAAAAGAAATTCAAAAAAACGTGTTCTTCCTATAGAATATATCAACAATCCAAATAATATTCCGTTCGTTTTAGGTATACTTGATTATGTTGACGAAAATGAAGTCGGTATTATGAATGCTATCTATTCATTAGGAATAAATATGTTAAGAAGGGATGGACTCCTTGATAAGCATCATGTCATAGAAGCTTTATGTGAATACTCTGATGTATTAGTTAATGATGAATTGACACTTATTGCTTTGCCGAATGATGAATTCGACATTTTAGGCTTGATATATCAGTCATTTTTACAAGAGGGCAAGAAAAATGTTATTGGCTCATATTATACTCCACATAGTGTCGCGTATAACATGACAAAAGAATTTGACTTTTCAAATGGTGAATTGTTTTTTGACCCGTGTTGCGGAAGTGGGGCTTTTTTACTAACTGCCGCTGTAAAGGAACCGCAACAGCTATTTGGCATTGATAATGATCGTATCGCTGTTTTGATCTCCAAAATTAACCTGTTATTGAAATATAAAACATTTGAGTTTACCCCACAGATCTATTGCCTTGATTATTTGATGGGTCATTCAGTTATTCAACAGCATCCTATTTTTGATAAGACTTTTGATTATATAGCTACAAATCCACCGTGGGGAGCTATGGATGATTTACACCTCAACATCCCTTTCGTTACCTCAAAGGAAACATTCTCATATTTCTTTGTAAAGGCATATGATCAACTAAAAGAGAGTGGTATCATTAGATTTCTGTTCCCTGCTTCAATTCTAAATGTAAAAGTTCACAAAGATGTTCGCAAATATATTCTTGATAAAGCAGGGTTGATTAGTATAACTACATATGATGATATGTTTTCAGGAGTAACAACAAAGTACGTTGACATTCAATGTGGATTTGGTGCACAAGAAGATAGGTTCATTGTGTACTCGGGAAAAGATATACATACAGTTCAAATTAGCACTGTATATGAAACAGAAAACTTGATATTCAACTTATTAGATGATATTGATTTGCACATTATTCGTATTTGTAAAGATAGAGGATGCTTCTCCCTGCAAAACAGTGTTTGGGCTTTAGGCATTGTTACTGGGGATAACAAGGGAAAACTTTCACAGAGATGCTTACCCGGCATGGAAAAAATTTACACAGGCAAAGAAATTCAACCATATGTATTGCGGCCTGCACAAAACTATATTAGGTATAATCGGAATGAACTACAGCAAGTTGCAAAAGAGGATATATATCGTGCACCAGAAAAGTTAGTATACAAATTTATATCTAATAAACTTGTGTTTGCTTATGATAACAGTAGTAGCCTATTTCTTAATAGTGCCAATATTCTAATACCTACTATTCCATTCATGAGCATGAAAACTGTAATGGCATTCCTAAATTCTGCTGTATTTCAATTTATGTATATAAAATTATTTGGTGAAGTGAAAATATTAAAAGGGAATTTGATTGAACTACTTTTCCCTGAAATTTCTGAAACCCAAAACGAACAGATCAGCATGTTAGTTGATTCTGTTCTAGGTGGTGATAATACAAAAATCGAAGCTATAGAGAAGTGCATTTTTGCCATTTATGGATTAACAGAAGAAGAAATAAAGTATGTGAGGAGAATAGTTTATGGAAAAGCTGATTAAAGAATTGAAAGCCCAAATTGCTACAATGAATAGTATTAACGGTAGTAAATATAACCTTAGCGATGAAGTTTTAGACAGCCTTTATTCTGTTTATCCATTCAACAAGTTTGAATATATCATAAGTCACCTTATTGGAACTGACACAATTACCTTGCAGCAATACCTTGATATTCGAAATAGTTATTTAGACCGCAATAAATATCTGTATGTATTTGAGATCACAGCTCCGCGCACATTTGGTGAAACATGGGCACAACGACACCTAAACGAAGTTGTACCAGAGTTGCAGCGTCCATCCACAGTATACGACCCTGACTATTCAGGGCAATATGATTTTTGGTATAACGGCATAAGAATCGAAGTGAAAGCCTCGAGAGCTGTCCGACGTAAAAGTGGCGATTCGTTGATTATCAAAGCACTTTCAAGTGATTCACGATATGGCTTTGATATGAACTTCCAGCAAATAAAGCCTGCATGTTGTGATGTATTTGTCTGGATTGCAGTATGGCGTGATGTAATACGCTATTGGGTACTGTCAAGTAACGAAGTAAAAAACAACCGTTACTATTCTTCAGGTCAACATCGCGGAAATATCGGCGAGGGGCAGCTGTGGTTGAAAGATACGAATATCGCTGACTTTGACGAGTATGAAGTCGGTGTTCGCGACATTCTTTCAAAGATTATCGAAAAAAGCATGCAAAAGTAAGAATAGTAACAGATTATCTTCCAGTCTCTCTTTATTGGTTTTAGCGACAGTTAAGCTGCAAATCAACAGTAAAGCCGCCCAAATCCCCTTAGTTTATGGGAATTTGGGCGGCTTGCATATCTTCCATTTCAAATTACCCATGTCTATCTTAATGTATCATCAGCGCCGCCCTTTCCACCATGTGCCCCAACTGCCCCTCGATGGAGGCGGCGATGTCCCGCACCATGCCCCGGGCCGCGTCGGAGGGCGGGTCCAGCTGCTTCTCCAGCTCGGCGCAGATGCCCGCGCGGATGTCGTCCCGGCGCTTGTTCAGGCTGCGCCTGAAGTAGCCCATGGTGAGGAGTTTACGCATGCCCACGGGCAGCTCGGCCCTGCGCAGCAGGCGCTCCGCCGTCTCCGTGCCCACGATGCCCGCGATGAGGCCCAGCAAAAAGCCCCCGATGAGCCCGGGCAGGCCGGTGGCGATGAGCGCCACGCCGCCGCCCCCCAGCACGGAGGCCAGCACCCCGGCCACGATCAGGTCGATCAGCGCCTTGAACTGGTCCATGCGGATGAGGCTGTCGCTGCTGAGCATGATCTGCGCCGCGCCGATGTCCAGGGAATCCGGCAGGCGCAGGGAGGTGCGGGGCAGGCCGAACCGGTCGCAGATGGGGTCGGTCAGCGCCTCGATGTCCGGCCGCAGCCGCATCACCCACTCGGCCACCGCCGGGCGCAGCGCTTGCTTCATCTCGTCGCTCTTCAGGATGCGGGCCGCCCGCTGGCTCAGCTCCACGCCGATGTCGTCGAAGGTCTTCAGCCCGCCGGAGCGCCACAGGGCGAACACCTCCGGGGCCACGTCGTCGATCAGCTTCCCGCTGAAGGGACCTGACACCGCCTCAAACAGCTCCGGCAGCCGCGCCAGCACCAGGTTCTCCATCTCGTCCGAGTTGATGAGGGTCTCCACCGCCTCGTGAAAGCCCTTGGTCTGCTGGTCGATGCGCAGGGCGTAGCACAGGCCCCGGGCGATGGCGAATTCCGGCTCCAGCCCCCGCAGCACCTGGGCCTGGGGAAACACGTCCCGGGCGATGTCCTCAATGAGGGGCATGCGGGACGCGCCGCCGGTGAGCAGGATGATGGGCCAGGATGTCGCCCATGTCGTAGTCGTCGCAGGTAATGTCCAGGGTGACCGGCGTGCGTCCGGCGTACAGCTTCACCGCCGACTCCGCCCGCAGGCCGCTGCCCCGCCGGGCCTGGGTGAAGTACATCTCCTTCACCCGCCGGGCCTCGAACTCGCACCGCGCCTCATACTGGGGGAACCGCTCGAAGATGTCCTCCAGCTGCCGCCGCTGGGGGGAACGGCGCACGTTGCGCTCCAGCAGCATCCGATCCAGCAGGCCGCCGCCCAGGCTCACCTCGCCGAAATCCGCCGCGATGAGGCTCCGCTCCGCCAGGTCGGCCACAAAGGTGAAATCGGTGGTGGAGGAGCCGGCGTCGATGATGAGGGTGGGCAAGGTCAACAGGTCGTCCGACACCCGCAGCTCTCCCGATTCCCGGGCAAACATGAACGCCGCGCGGGACTCCGACACCACCTCGCAGTTCACCATGCCAGCCCGCTGAAACAGCTTCTTATAAGCCTCCCGGGTCTCCTGGGGCCAGCCGGAGGGGCAGCCGATGAAGAAACAGGCCGTCTCCGGGCTGTCCAGCCGCCCGTCGGCCATGAGCGTGTTCAGCACCTCCCGGGCGAACATCATCACGAGGCTTCCCGAGGCGGCGGGGTCCTTCAAATAGCGGCTCTTGAAGCGCACCTGCAGCCAGTCCGCGCCGGGCAGGTGGCAGGCCTCCTCGCCGATGAACAGGCCCTTTTCCGGGTGCGAGGCCAGCGCGGTGATGACGCTCTTGCGCCCGCGCAGCTCGATCATCTGCGGCTCGGTCTTCTTGCCCGCGCGCATCCAGGCCACGGCGCTCTCGCCGTCGCCCAGGTCGAAACCAAAGTAATCGGTGATTTTGTTCATGTCGTCCATGTCTTTTACTCCCGTAATGATCTTTCCGCCTGGCGCGGCCTCATAAATCCCGCCTGACGAACACGGATTCCTCCGTTCGCTCTACTACCGTAAAGCCGTTTTTCACGAACAGCTTCCAGGACGGGTTGTCCGCGGCGATGTCGTCGTAAAGCGCCGTTATGCCGTTTCCCTTCGCCGCCGCGCAGAGCAGCGAAAGGCCCCGGGTGCCGTATCCCCTGCCCCGCTCCGCCGCCAGCACGATCACGTCGCACAGGTACACGCCCTTCTCCCCGTCCAAGCGGTAGGCGATCTCCCCCACGAAGCGGCCGGTCTCCCCATGGCGAAGATACCGGTAATACCGCTCCGTCTCAGGAACCTCCAGCCAGCGGCCGTACCATTCGGCCCACTTCTCCCTCGGAAAGTCGATGGTTCCGCCCCAGGCGGCGTTGTAAGCCATGGTGGCCTCGTCCGCCAGCAGGGCCTGCCTGAACCAGAGATCGTCAAGGGAAGGCCGATATACTTCGAGCATCATGGATATACCCTCTCAAATTCCTCGCACACCACGGGCATGTCCTCGTGGAACGACAGGCCCACGGCGGCCAGCTCCCTTTCAAAGAACGCCTCGTGCACCATCCGCCAGTAGGCAAGCGACCGGTCGCCCTCGCCCTCACGGAAGGCGTGCGCTGCCGACACATCGCGAAACGGCACCACATACACCCGCGTCGTCCGAATGACGCAGACGGCGTTATCTCCCGAATCCAGTATCACGCTGTATTCGCCGGCCTTCGGCAGCGGCTCTCCCTCCGCCTCGTAGACGGGATACGCCGAGGCCGTGGCGGTCTTTCGCCCGGAGAGCACCAGCGCCGCCAGCTCGTCCGGCGCGTCGCCGAAGGCCCAGGCCTCGTATTCGCCCCGCAGGCCGGACGAGCGCCACATTTCATCCGCCGTCATGGCTTGCCTCCCAGCCCCAGCGCCTCTTCCACCAGCGCCAGCGTCTGCTCGATCGTCCTGCTGTCGTCCCGCAGGATCACCTTGAACCCGGAATGAAGAAACGCGTCGTACCGCGCCCGGGAATTGATCCGCTCCAGGCACTTCCTGAAATTTTGAAGCGACGCCTCGGGGTCAGGTTCCTCCAACATCAGCCTGTAGAGGAACTGCTTCTCCTTATCCGGCCGCTCAAAAAACCGCCGCACGGACACATCCGGGTCGGCCAGCATGATGAGCACGTGGTTCTCGTCCGAGACCTCCCGCAGCGTTTCGATGGAAATGTTGGTGTCCACGAACACGGGCCTGTCCCCGCCCCGCAGGCCCTCCAGGATGCGCAGCTCCAGCTTTTCGCATTCCTTCGACACGCGGTCGATCCACGCCTCGTATTCCTCCGGCGTGCGGCGCACGAAGTCGTGCCAGTCCTGAAGGTCCCGGGTGTAGGCGAGGCCGGGAAACTCGGCCGCGTCCAGTTCCGGCAGCAGCGCGTCGTGGTAGTTCTCGCCGCACTCGATGCCGCCGTACTTTTCGGCCAGCCGTCTCACCATGGTGGATTTCCCGGCGTAGGCGGTGCCGTTGAAGAAATAGACGTTTTCAAATTTCATGGGCTTCACGCCACCTCCGTGGCCTGCCCCCGGGCCAGGAGCTTGCCCTCCTTCACCAGCGCCGGCCGGATGGTCAGCCCGTCCTCCGTGCCGGGGAACAGCTCAAACCAGTCCCGATGCTCCGGCGAATACTCCACCAGCTCCACGCCCTGCTCGTTCAGCGCGTTGGCCAGCTGCGGCGCGGCCTTGAGGGCGTATTCTCCATCCTGGGTGTAGACCGCCTCCATCAGCATCTGCACCGGTGTGAGCATGTCGCCGGTGAGCTCGGCCCGACCCGCGCCGGGCAGCGTCTGCTGCTCCTGCCCGGCCTGGGACAGGGAATCCTCCATGGCCTGGGTGAGCCGGTCGGTCATGCGCATCAGGTCGTACACGTTCACCCGGGTGCGGGCCCTGTAGGAGGCCGTGTCGCCGTCCCGCCTGAGCCAGGCCTGACCCACGCCCAGCGCCGCCGAGACAACCCCCAGCGCCGCCGCCGCGTTCTGCCCGATGATCAGCATCCACGCTGCCAGCGCCAGCCCCGCGCCCGCCGACGCCCAGGGCAGCGCCTGGGCGATCCTGTCCCGGCGCGTCTCCGGCCGCTGCTTCACGCTGATGTCCGCCTCGGTCACGCTCATCATGAGCAGAGCCGCCTGCTTGGCCGCCTCGAACAGCCGATCCGTCTCCCGACGCAGTGCCGGAGTGTCGGCTTCCGCCCGGGCCTCGATGCGCAGCCGCTCCAGCGTCCGCCCCAGGCAGTCCGCCGCCGCCTTCACATCCTCGCAGGCGGCCAGCTCCTTCTCCAGCGCGTCGCGGCGCGATTCGTATTTTTCCGTGATCATGAGTGCCTCCAAAGTTACAGCGTCTTCAAGTACATCACGTCGCAGCCGAAGTGCCCCGTGCTGCCAAGGGGCTCGTCGATGCGGCGGAAGCCGTGCTTTTCGTAGAAGCGATGGGCGGCCTTCATGTTGTCGAAGGTCTCCAGATAGCACTTCTCATAGTGGGTCCGGGCAAAGGCCAGCGCCGCGTCGATGAGCAGTCCCGCCGCGCCGGTGCCCCGGGCCTCGGGCAGACAGTACATCTTCTGCAGCTCGCACACGCCGGGCACGCCCGGAAGCTCGCCGATGCCCGTGCCGCCCACCACGCGGCCGCTTTCATCCTCGGCCACCCAGTACGCCCGCCCCGCGCCCTGATAGACCTCCGAAAAGCGGCCCAGGCCCGGATCAAACCAGGCCGTGCCGGGCCGATCGCCGCCAAACTCGATCAGGCAGGCCCGAATGACCGCCTCCACCGCCGCGTTGTCCCTCGCCTCGATGGGCCGAATCGTGTACTTCATGGCATCCTCCAATTCGCAATGCGCAATTCGCAATTATTTGGGCAAACCTGTCATTTCCCATTCCCCATTCCCAATTCCCCATTGTCTGACATCACGGCAACGCCGGGATGTCAGACTTCATGCGCCGTTCGATGCGGCGGGTGACAAAGGGGCGGTACAGGCGGGCGGCCTCGGGCCAGTCGGGATGGCCGTCCAGCTTGGGCACGGTGTTGAAGTCGGTCTGCGCGGCGCGCCAGATGATGCGGCGGGCGCCGTGGGAGACGCGGGGGGCGTCCGGGCCGCACAGGCCGCAGACCACGCCGCCCTTCTCCTCGTCGAAGCGCACGTCCGCCGGGTCGGGTTCCCGGCCGCACACCACGCACCGCTCCATTTGGGGCGTGTAGCCCATGAGCGGCATATAGCGCATTTCAAAGCTGGCGGTGAGCAGCTCGGCGGGCAGCTGGGAATAGGTGAGGTGGGCCAGCGCCTTCAAAAGCAGCATAAAGATGCCCGGCGCCTCCTGCTCGGGAAGCGCCGCGGCGTCGGCCAGGCTCAGGTAATAGATGCCGTGGATCAGGCGGTCGTAGTCGAAGCGCAGGTCGTAGAAATTATCCCGGATGTCGCACTGGGTGATGGAATGGCGCTCGCCCGTCAGGTTGATGGTAAACTGCCCGGCGCAGAACAGCTCCGTCGCCCCCA
>CADARO010000048.1 GCA_902790345.1 uncultured Eubacteriales bacterium
ACCGCCTGCTTGCTGTTAGACGCGCTGTTCAGCTTCAGGATCATCCGCGGTCACCTCCCTCAGCTCGCCGTCGATCATCATCATGACGGTGTCGTGCTCTACGGGCTCTTCGTGCTCGGGTTCCAAATTAGGCTTGGCGAGTATGCCCTTCAGGAAAGAAAATACGCCCATATTACTCGCCCTCGCTTTCAGGCTCCGGTTCCGACTCCGGTTTAATCCACGTTTCCGTCATAAGCACCACGCCAGACATATCAGTGATGTGGCAGGACACATAGTCGGTGTTGGGGTCGTGGTCATAGGCATACGCGCCCAGATAGGCGTGGTAGCCCTGCTTTGCGGCGTCGTAGGTGTCCTTGACGACGATGCCCTTGTCATAGGCACCGTTTGTGCGCTTGATTTGGTGCAGGAAAAACTTGTTCTCGTTCATGGTTTATCTTCCTTTCATGTTTATTAAATACTGGATGCTATCGACTTAATTTCTCAATACGTAATACTTCACAGTTCTTGTGGATACTCCCCTACTGGTGACGTTTTTTACTCCCCATTTTGACGTTAAATTATTTCCCACAGGCAAATAACTGTCCCAATCCACAGTATCACTAACGCAAATCAAAGCATCGTTTATCGGTATATCCGTATACGCAATTCCGTTGCTATCGAATGTGACGGTTTGCGTTTCCGTGTAAAAATGCAATGACGCGAATATGTTATTCAGCCCACCCCCATCCACCGCCTCCAGATATGCACTGGTTATGGCGGTATTCGCCGGTATCGCCTGTACTGCCTTGTATAGCCCATCAGCGATGCCGGATATGGTGCTGTTGCGGACAATGACGTATTCGCCCACAGCCGCGCCGCCCGTGTAGGTGGTCTGATTGCCCTCGATGATGATGGCGATGTCGGACTGGGCGGCGCCCAATTTGTCCGCAAGCGCCTTGCCCTGACGTGCGTCCAGCACCTTGCCCGCCGTCGTTGTGGTGAGGTCGTTGGCGATGTCGGACACGTCGACCTTTGTCGCCATTGCTCTCTCGGCGCTGTCTGCGGCGTCCTCTGCTTCGGCAGCGCTGCCTGCGGCGGCGGTGGCGCTGCCCGCGGCAGCTGAGGCGCTCCCGCTTGCGGCTGTGGCGCTGCCCGCGGCGGCTGTGGCGCTTCCAGCGGCGGCCTGGGCGGCGGCCTGGGCGTCGCTGGCGGCCTGCTGGGCGGCGGGCGTTACGTCGCCCGTGGGGCCCTTCAGATTGTGAAACGCGAATGAAAAGCTCTTCGCCGTGTCCGGTCCGCTCGACGTGACCTCCACGGATGGGGTGCCCGTGTTGCCGTCCACTGTCGCGGAGACGCTGCCAAACCCGGCCGCCGGGCCTATGGCCGAGACGCCGGTGCTGACATAATCGTCGGCGTGGATATCCCAGGTATACCAGATGCCGTCGCGGATGATCGGCTCGCGGTCCAGGTTTTCTACGGCGGACTGGATTGCGGCGATGGCCTGTTCGATGATGGTCTGCTCGGCCGGCGTGGGCTGCTGGCCGTCTTCGGTCCAGGCGCCCTCGGGCAGCTTGTAGTGGATCAGCGTGGAGGTGGCGCGCACTGCATTGTCGCCGCTGCCGGTGACGCCGTACACGCCGAACTTGATCCTGCCAGCGTCGGCCAGCGCCTCCCAGGGTACGGCCGCGTTACCCTCGGCGTCCACCATGGAGCCGTAGGCATTCCCGTCTGCGCCCCAAAAAAGCGCCACTTTGCTCAGGCCCGCCCAGTTGTCGTCGAAGTCGAAGTGGACCTTGTCGAAGGCCACGCTGCCGGATGCGAGTATCTGCGTCTCACTCAGGCGCAGCTCATGGCCCACCAGGAAAGTGCTTAAGGTGTACACGTCTATCCCTCCTTTTCAAGCTCTGCCACGCGGGCCTCCAGACTGGCCACCTTTGCCACGAGGAAGCCGATGTAATCCAATGACTTATAGCCCATGTCATCCTCGGACACCAGATAAGGCGCTATCGCTTCAACGTCCTGCGCGAAGTAGCCGATGTGCTCCTTATCGTCATGGTTCAGCTTCTTGTCGTTCCACTTGAATCGTCGCGCCTTGATATCGGATACGTCCGGGACTTCGCCAGATACAGTCTTGAGGCGTTGGTCAGAGGCTTGCGAAAGTGTTCCGGCGATCCATTCGTTGCCTTGATATCCTAAAGTGCGTATGTTATACCTGCTTGATTCTGTTCCATTGCCAACAATTTCTATGTACGTTAAGGTGCTACTGCCCGCAGGGTCCTCCACATTCCATCTTCCAACAACATGCTGTGAATCTTTGTTGGCAATGGTGCCAATACCTTCTGCGTGGCTACCATAACCAATAGCTTGCGTTGAATTACCCTCTGCGTGAGAGGAACTACCGCTTGCTGTTGTGGATTCGCCCTCTGCGTGAGCGCGTAAGCCACTTGCTGTTGTTTCATAGCCCTCCGCGTGTGAAGATGTGCTGGTTGCTTTTGTGTAAGCTCCCTCTGCGTGAGCGTAAAAGCCGCTTGCTGTTGTATGCCAGCCTTCCGCGTGAGAATCAGCAGCGCTTGCTGTTGTGGACCCGCCCTCCGCATGACTTACAAGACCAGTTGCTTTTGTGTCTTGCCCCTCAGCGTGAGATGCGATGTTGGCAGAAGTTGTGCTAATACCCTCTGCGTGGCTATATGGGCGGGTTGCAGCAGTATTATAACCTTCTATTATGGAACCGTACCCTAACGTTTCACTATTGTTACGCGATCCAAGGTCATAGCGATATATAGGAGAAGTGCTTCTATACGTTACAGATATTGTATCGCCAACATTTACACCAGTAAGGTAAAAACGTGTACCAGGATAAGGCGTGGTAAATTGAACAATGGAATATCCTGTCGTGCGTAAAGCGCCGTTTACGGTTACGCTCACAATATCGTCTATACTTGAAACGGGATACGTTAAAGATTTAATGAACACCGATGCGACACTTGTTTCGGTATCTGTATACTCAAAGTATCCATCAGCGTTTCTTATATCGCCCATTACGGCAAACATGGCGCCGCTCGCGTCTTTAATCTCAAAAGAGTTATAGTCCATTTCGGCGTGAACGTCTGCCGTATTGCCTATTGTTATGACGCTATCAAAGGTCGCCACGACATTATCGTCACCGTCGATAACCTGGAATTGCTTCGCATTGACGGTATTCCCGTCAATCGTGCCGCCACTGAGGCGTGCCGCGGACATGAAGCCGGTCACGATCATGCTGGCATTGATCTTGCCGTCCATGGTGATGGCGACGTCGTCAAACGGCCCGTTATAGCCATTGTGGGAGTGACCCAAGCCGTTGAGGTTCCAGCGCCAGACGTTGACGGCGGTGCTGATGTCGTCGGTGTCCATGATGAGCAGCTCGTTGGGGTGCCCGTCGGCGTCGGTGTTGATCACCAGGTGGCCGCCCTGCCCGCCTTTGATCAAATCCGTTGCATAGGCGATAGCTGTTTCCAGATAGGTTTTTGTGGGCACGATCTTAAGCACGCCGTCGGTGACCTCCTGCCGGATCATCTGGTCAAGAGACGCCCGGGCGGTGCCCAGCTCCATGCTGTCGTAGCGATCCTGCAGCGCATCCCACACCACGCGGATGATCTGCACGTTGTCGACCGCCACGCCGCCGGGGCCATAGATCACGTTGACGCGGTCGCACAGGCGCAGGCGTTGCAGCGGCGCCACACCGGCATACTCCTCGGTCTGCCACAGCTGTGCAAAGCTGACCTTGATGTTGTCGGTGGGCAGCCATGTTTTGTTGTCCCGCATGCGCTTTAATGCGCGGGCGCTGATTTGTGCCTCGGTGGGCCTGGTATCCCACTCCTCTGACAGGTCCATGGCGATCACCTCGGCGTTGGAGGCGTCGTAGCCCGGGGCATACACCACGCCGGGCGTGACCATATCGCCCGTCTCGGGGTCGGTCCAGTAGGGCACGGCCCCGCTGTACGCCTCCCAATAGTTGATATCCCGGTTATAATCGACCATGTTCACGCCGTAGCGGATGGTGACGCCGGTATCGCGCCCGCGGCTCTGCCACAGCTTGACGGTGAAGCGGTCCCACTCATAATCGCCCTTGCCGAAGGCGTCCAGGATGCTGCCCGCCTGGCCGCCCAGGGTCTCGCGGAGCGGCTGGGGCACGGTGACGCTGAAGCTGCCGGAGCTGGCCTTGTCCGTCCAGAAGGCGAATGGGTTGGGGTTGTAGGTCTGGGTCTCCATCGCGGCGAGCGCCGCGGCGCAGTTATTGGCCGTGAATGGCTTGAGGATGATGCGGCTCAGGCGATAGCTGATGTGGTGGGCGTAGAAGGTCACCACGCCGTCGATGGGCTGGGTGCGGGCGTAGATGTCGAAGGGCTGGGCGACGCCGCTTTCGTCGTGGGTACACAGGATGATGCGGCCCTCCCGGATGTTTTCGTAGTTGTGCCCGGTGACCGGATAGGTGAACTG
Organism: uncultured Eubacteriales bacterium; assembly: GCA_902790345.1. Classification (GTDB taxonomy): domain Bacteria; phylum Bacillota; class Clostridia; order Christensenellales; family Aristaeellaceae; genus Firm-10. The sequence goes on from CADARO010000048.1 coordinate 4,459, forward strand.
CACCTCGAAGATGCCGTTGCGCTCCTCGGTGACCTGGCACATGCCGCAATCCGGCAGACGGCCCAGGCCGTTGGACGTGAAGGCGGTCTCGCCGCGCTCGTAAAGAATCGGAATCATACGATCCACCACCTCGGCGTGATGTAGATGTCGGTGAAGCCCGTGAACAGCAGGGAGTTGAGGCCCGGCAGCAGCACCGGCGTGTCGGTGCCGGGCACTGTGACGTCGGCGTTGCGGTCCGTGGGGCCGGTGTGGCACATCATCAGCTCGCAGTCGATGTCCACATAGGTGCCGGCGTTGTTCGTGACCGTGAAATAGTTCAGGGTGTTCAGACGGAAGGTGCCGTTGCCGTAGAGCCTCAGGATCGGGCGCGCGATGAAGCGCGTGGGATTCCTTAGGACGTAGGTGTCAGCCGCGCCCAGCTGCCGGGTCTTCTCGCCGGATTTCAAAAAGCGCTGCGGCTTGACATTGAAGACCAGGTCGAACTTCGCCGCGCGGAGGCGCTGGGTGACGGCCGGATCGAATGGCCCGACATACATCGCCTGGCGGTATTCATCGGAGTGGTAGCTGTCCTCCAGGCGGAAATAGGATACCCGGGACAGCAGGAAGTTCCGCAGGTTTTCGATATTGCGCTCGAAGTCGCGGCAGATGAAGGCCGGATAGACCAGATCGTAATTCTGCAGACGGTTCGCGGTGACGATCAAGTCCCCGCTGCGGCCCGGAATTTGCAGGGTCTGCACCTCGCGGGCCGGGGCGGAAAAGGTGCCCGGCCCGCTGACGTACAGCCCGAAGTCGGTGCTGTCCATCCCGTCGATGATCAGATAGTTACGCATAGGCCGCGCTCCTTTCCTGCATCTCGCGCACAAACACGCGCTTCACCGCCGCGGCGATCTGCTCCGCGGACTGGCCCGGCTGGGCGTTGATGGTGATGTTGACGGTCTGATTGCCGCCCAGGCGCGCGGGCTGGTTGGTCATGGGCGTAACGATGGCCCTGCCGTTGACCACGCGCAGGTATTCCGGCGCGCGCTCGCCGACGATGGCGCGCTGGCCCTCCTCCAATACGCCGCCGTTGGCCAGCAGCTTGTCGATGCGGCCCCAGCTGACTCCCTGGAGGTTGGCGCTCCAATCCAGGCCCGGGAATACGCGACCGATCACGGGCACGTCGATGGGTGCCAGATGGATGGCGACATGCTTGTTGATGCCGTCGATGACGCCGTTGATCGCGGATTCGACCTTGTCTATCATCCAGTTCAGGCCGTCGATGATTGCGTTGATGGGCGCTTTCATCAGGTCCCCGACGCCAGAGAATATCCTCCCGAAGCCGCTGACGATGTTGTTCCAGGCTGCCTCCCAGTTGCCGGAGAAGACGTTGTTGATAAAGTCCACGATGCCGTTCAGGGCGGGCTGGATCGCGGCGATGGCTCCCGTGAATTTGTCATTGATCCAGTCCACCACCGGCTGGAAGTAGGTATCCCAGCCGGACTTGATCTTCTTGCCCAGGTCCTCAAACCAGGCCTTCGCGTTGTCCACGGCGGTCTTGAAGCCGGTGGAGATGGCCTCCAGCTTTTCGTCTACGGTAGCCTTGGCGTTGGTGAACCATTCCGAGACGGCTTTTTTGCGGGCCTCAAACCATTCGGAAATTGAGGAAACCGCATTTCCCGCCCATGCCTTTACATCATCCCATATACCGGTAAACCAATCCCCTATCGCTGCTTTTGTATTGGTGAACCATTCGCTCACAGCTGTTCCACGGGCCTCAAACCACTCAGACACAGCGGAGGCGGCATTACCCGCCCAGGTTGTAACGCTTTCCCACAAGCCGGTAAACCACTCACCCACCGCGGAGGCGGCATTACCCGCCCAGGTTGTAACGCTTTCCCACAAGCCGGTAAACCACTCACCCACCGCGGAGGCGGCATTACTCGCCCAGGTTGTAATGCTTTCCCACAAGCCGGTAAACCACTCACCCACCGCGGAGGCGGCATTACCCGCCCAGGTTGTAATGGCCGGTAAACCACTTACCCGACGCGGAGGCGGCATTACCCGCCCAGGTTGTAATGCTTTTCCACAATCCGGTAAACCAATTACCCACCGCGGTAATTGCATCTTTAGCCCACGCAGTGATTTCGTCCCAGTGCGTGACGATGGCCGCCACCACCGCGCCGATGGCGACGACGATGCCGACAGGGCCGGTCAGCAGCGAAATCACGCTGCCGATGCCGGTGATCAGCCGCCCGCCGATTGCCAGCACCGGGCCGATGGCCGCGACCACCGCGCCGATCTTGACGATGGTCTCCTGCTGCGCCGGGGTCAGGGCGTTGAACTTGTCCACGAGTCCCTGTATAAATGTGATGACCGTCTGGAGGTGCGGAGCCAGCGCCTCACCTATGGAGGTGACCAGAACGTCAATGGAGCTTTTCAGCTTCTCGATTGAGCCACCGAACCCGCTCATCATGGCCTCGGACATCTCTTTAGTGGTCCCGGCGCAGGTTTCCAGGGATTTATTCAGCGCGCCGACGTCCTCCGGCGCGGTGTTGATCAGTGCCAGCCACGGAGCCATCTGGTTCTTGCCGAAGATGGCGGAAGCGGCGGCGAGCTGTTCAGACTCTGACAGTTTCGAGAAAGCGTCGTGCAGTTCTCGTTGGACAGTGGCGGAGTCTTTCATGGAGCCGTCCGCTTTGGTGACGGAGATGCCCAGCGCTTTCATCTTCTCCGCGCCATCTTTGGTCGGAGAGACCAGGCGCGCAAGGCCGGTTTTCAGTGAGTTGGCCGCCTTGTCCGCCTCGATGCCGTTGTTCGCCATGACGCCCATGTACAGAGCAGCGTCATTGACGGTATAACCGGCCGCCGAGAAAATTGGCGCGGCGACGGACATAGCGTGCGACAGGCTGTCCACGTCCAGGGCGGAGTTGTTACAGGCTGCCGCAAACACATCGGCATAATGCTCGGCGTCCTTGAAACTGCCGTGAAAGCCGTTGATGGTGGCCACCAGTCCGCTGGACACGGTGTCCAGGTTGCCGCCCTCGCCAGCGGCAAGGTTCATAGCGGGCGCGAGCGCGGCGGCGGCCTCCTCCGCGTCCAGACCGGCGCGGGCAAAGTTCAGCGTGGCGGTGGCGGCGTCTTTCATGCCGAAGGTGGAGTTGGCCGCCGCGTCCTTCATGGCCTTGTTCAGCAGCTTGGCCTGTTCCTCGCTGTTGCCCATCGTCTTGTTGGTGAGCTGCATGGTCTTATCGACCTCGGCAAAGCTCGCCACGCCCGCCGTGCCGACGGCGACCAGCGGCAGGGTGACCTTCTGCGTCAGTTGATCGCCGACCGCGGAGATCTTCTTGCCTACCTCCTTCATCTTCTCCGCCACGGCCAATATCTGCTGCTTGGCGACGGATCCGAAGCTCTTATACTCATTTTTGAGGCTTTTCAGCTTGTTTTCAGTCTCGATGATTTCCCGCTGGAGGGCGTCGTACTGCTCGGGCGTCAGCGAATCCTTCTGGACTGACTTGAGCTCCCTCAAACGGTCCTGGGTTGTTTTGATTGCGGTTTGGAGCTCGCGCTGTTTTTGAGACAGCAATTCGGTGTTGCCCGGGTTGAACTTGAGCAGCTTGTCGATGTCCTTCAGGTTGCCCTGGGTGGTGCGCAGCTGCGTGTCCACCTCTTTGAGCGCACTTTGCAGCTCTGTGGTATCGCCGCCGATCTTGATCGTGATGCCCTGAATCCTCTTGTTTGCCACTATCTCACCACCTTATCCAAACGGGCTTTCGTCTTCATCCGGCAGAAGCGCATAATCGAAGTCGTCGTTTCCGCGCTCGATCAATATGTCGATCACTTCGCCGGTTTCCAAAAAATCCAGGTCGGACAGTTGAAGCCCGACCTGAATTGCTCTCAGTACAAAGACCGAGACGTTCAGCTGCCGCTCGGAGCGGCGTCCTCTTTTTTTTCGGTTGAGTGCTGCTTGTTCTGCCTGGCGTAGAGCTCGATGATGGCCGCGCTGGGTTCGGCGAAATCGTAGGTATCAAACAGGTCGATCCAGTCCAGATAATCGTCGATGCTCAGCTGGTTCATCACGCTGCGGTCGCCGTGGGCCTCGGCCATGGATTTCATGATGAATCCCATCTGCATGGCAAAGGTGATGCCCAGGGCGCCGCTCTCCGGGCTGGAGGTCGCCCTGGCCTGCAGCTCAAAGGGGTCCTCGTCGAAGATGCGGCGGTAGAAATAGTTGCAGCTGGACACCGCCAGCATCTCCACCTCGCGGCTGCCGATCTGTATCTTTTTGCTGGCCATGGATTAACCCCCCTGCCCGGGCGTCTGCGCGGGCTTCTGCGCGGGCGTCTGCGTGGGAGCGGTGGGCAGCTGCACGGTGGTGAACCAGTTGGCAAAGGAAGTCGCGTCGGTTTCCGGCGTGGTCTCCGCGTGGTCGAACCACTTGCCGAAGCTCTCCACCCAGATGCCCATCGAGTTGATGGTGCTGGACTCGGTCTGGGGTTCCTTGCTGCCCTCGTTGGTGGCGCTGCCGACGGTGGGCGCGGTGGCCATGCAGTTGTACATGACATAGCGCCGGCGCTTCTTGTCGTTCATGGTTTCAAACAGCAGCGCGAAGTGAACCTCCTCGGGGTTCATGTCCTCCAGCAGCAGGCCCTTATCGTCCTGAATGTAGCCCAGCACCTGCTTCTTGAAGGCGTCGATGATCCGCGCCATCTCCAGGTCGCCCTGGCGGCTGGTTGGCGCGCTATTGTAGTAATAGACGCCGTCGTCGGCGTACCACGGTTCGCCCGCGCCCTGGGGCTCCAGGGACAGCGTGCGCGCTCCGGGGAAGGTAATCACATCGCCATAGGTGGCGCTGCCGTCATCGGCGATGGTGGCGATGGCGAAGGCCACGCGCTTAAGGCCGAATTTGACCTTGTTCTCATTCGTTCCAAGAGCCATTGATCAATACCTCCATAGTGTAGGTCGTCATGTAAAGTCTCTCATCGTTGAGATATGTGCAATCCTTGTCAAAGGGCAGGTCGTTGGCGTTCAGCACGTTCTCGATGGCCCTTTCGTGCACAAAATCCTTGTTGTCGGCGTACAGCTCGATGGTCAGGCCCTCGATCTGCACATAGTTGCGGTCGTCCGCCGTGAAGGGATCATTGCCGGAATACAAAAAGCATATAAACGGCGGCGTCTGCGGGCTGTCGAAGTGATCGTAGGCGTTCGGCAGGCCCACCGACGCAATCATGGCCGCGACCTCTTGTGTGGTCATAGCTTTTTAAGCACCTCCTCCGGGAATGTGCGGGCAATCTCCTCGGCCACAGGCGCGATGTGTTCATGCGCTGGCGTCGGCGGATAGGTGCGCCCGGTGCCGTTGCGCGTGACGTGGCCATTTTCCAGCAGATGAGTCAGCGCCGGATGGTTGTTGTAGATGGTGACCTCCGTGTTCAATCTGCCCTTGTAGACCTGGTAGGTCCACCCTCTGGCGTATTTGCCGGTGATCTTGCGCTTCTTGACCGGGAAGGTCTCGCGGGTCTTCTTGCGCACCGCTTCCGCGCCAGCCTTGCCCAGCTCGACGGCCACCTGGTCAACGTCGTGCTGCACCTCGGCAGCGTATTCGTTCAGCATCTGTGCGATGGTGCTGTTCAGCTTGTCAAGTGCCGTCACCCGTGCCATGGATCACACCCGCCTTTCGCTCGGCGTACAGCTCCAGATCGTCGGTCTGTGGCACGCGGAATGTCCGATAGATGGCGTAGCGCTGGCCGTTGTACTCGCATTCATCCTCGCCCGCGTACTCGGCGTGAAATACGGTAAACCGGTATTCCGGGCGGAAGCCGTGCTGCCCCGCGTCGAAGAACTCGGCGCGGGTCACGCTGTCCACCCGGGCGAAGATTTCCCGCGGCGTCTCCGCGCCCTCGCGCCATACGCCGTCGGCGTCCTGGGTGCGGGTGTGAGATATCAGCTTAATCGTGGTGTCAGTCATTGCCGTTCGCCGCCTTTTCCCGGAACACGCGATTGTTCAGCGCGCGGCGCAGCATCTGGGGCATGCCCTCCATGCTGTCGCGCCGCCGCCACATCCACGCGGCATACATCACCACCAGCTGGGCGTCTTCCGGCTGTGTAACGTTCAGCGTCAGCGCACCCTCGGCGATGATGTATGCTATGGCGGAGGTGATGTACTGGGTCAGCCGTGCGTCATACGCATTGGAGGACATAATCCCCAGATCGGTTTTAAGCATGGTCAGCAGGGTCTCCATTTACATCACCTCCAAAGTGGATTAAGCCGACGTGACGGTCACGGTGCACTGCGCGGACAGGCCGTTCGTGGTGGTCACGGTGATGACGCTGGTACCCGCGGCAACGCCGGTCACCTTGCCCGTGGTGTCGACCGTCGCCTTTGCGACCGTGCCGGAATCCCAGGTCAGCGTGGTCTCAACGCCGTAAGGGTTGATCACGGGCGCCAGGGTGATGTTCTCACCGGCGGCCACGGTCGCCGTGGCAGGGAGCCAGATGCTCTCAGGCTGGTTCGCGGTGTCGGTCACAAAGGCCGCGCTGGTTGTCGGGTTGGTGCCGTCGATGCCGATCAGCACAAACGCCTCGGCGATTACGGGCTTGCCGTCCCAGCGGGTCGTGCCCTTGAACACGGTCTGGTCGGAAAGGAAAAGGAAATGCTCAGAGGACGCAAACCTGTCACCGGCGCGCTCGACCATGTGATACAGGTCAAAATAGCCGGTCAGGATGTTGTCGTCGGGCATGATGGAGGTCGGCAGCACCTCGATGACGCCGCCCAGCACCGGCATGGTGCCGTTGACGCCGGATACGATCGCGCCGGAGGCGTCGATGCTCATGGCGGCCGCGATGATCTTGCCGTAGGTGGTTTCGTTCATCACCCACACGCGCTCGCCGCGGGCATACGCGCCCTTGGAGTAGCCAGCCGCCAGAGCCAGCTGCTGGAACAGCGCCAGCCCGGTGTAGGTGTTGGCGATGGTGCGGATGTTGCTCGTGTGCAGGTCCACCCACGGGCGCGCCGTCGGGCTGTAACCGGCGGGCTGGCTGGTCTGCGCCAGGCGCGGAATGATGCCCAGCGGCATGTTGGTGCCGGTGCCGTACAGGATGGTTTTATCGTCGGTGTAGCCCAGAGACTGACCCAGAGTCAGCAGAATCTCGGCCACGAGGTCGATGTCGCTGTCCTCCAGGTTGGCATTGCAGACGGTGAAGTAGCCGCCCAGCTTCCAGCAGCCGAAGGCGTCCTGGTAGAACGTCATGCTAAGCTCGTTCAGACGCGCGCAGCACTCAGTCCATACCGCTTCGGGGATGCCGCCGGAAATCAGGATGCGGCCCTCACCGTTGACGCGGCTCACGGTCACATGGCGATACAGTTTGGAGTAGCGCAGCACGTTCTCGCGCAGCAGGCCCAGCATGACCTCGGGAATCAGCAGGCCAACGTTGTTGATTGCGCGGGTCTGCTTGGCGTCCCGCGCGCCGCGGATGGTGTCCTTGATGCCGGTCAGGAATGCCTTGACGTCCTCGCGCTCGATCAGGGTGCGCTGCTCGGCAAACGTCATGTCACCATACACGCGCGCCCGGGTGTCGGTGTGCTTTTTGTCGGTATAGTTCATCTTGTTTCTTTCCTCCCTCTTTTCATTCTCGCCCGCATGCGCCTGCGCGCCCTCGGGCGGTTCGGTGTTCTGCTTCTGCTCCTCGGCGGACAGGTCGTTCTCCAGACCCTCGATCTCCCGCTGGAGATTGTCGATGGCCTGCTCGTTTTCGTCGCGTTCGGTCTCGAACTCGGCGACCATGCCCTCCACCTCGGCGCGCTGTTCCTCGGTTTCCACTTCTTCGATGGCCTTGGCCAGCTCGGCCTCCTTGGCCTCGTGGGCGGTGCGCTTCTCCAGCAGCCCGTTCAGCTGCTTGCGCTTCTGGTCGATCTGCTTCTTCAGCAGCAGCGCTTTAAGTGCCATGCTTGATCCTCTCTTTCATGTCGTTCTTCCACGCCTTCAGGCGGCGGGCTTCCATGGCGTCCCGCTGGGCCGTGCGCGCGGAGATGTTGGTGGCCTCATAGGCCGGGAAGGTGCAAACGGAGATTTCATAGAGCTCGACCTCGTAGATCGTCCAGTGCACGGAACCATCCTCGCGGAATTCGGTTTCCTCTCGGATGATTCTGAACCCGATCGAGCACTGCGTGACATCCCTGCGCTGAACCCGCGCCCATGTGTTCATGGCGTCGCTGTCTTTCGGATTGACGGCGATGCGTGCCCACAGGCCGATTTCATCTTGACGCAGGGTGACAGTCGCGGCGGTCGTGCGACCGAGTACAAGCGTGGAGTCGTGGTTGGTCAGCGCTCTCACATCTCCATTCAGCGACGCCGTGAAGGCCCCGGGCGCGATGCTCTCGCTCATGCCCGCGTCGATCACATAGTCGCTATTAAATACGGCAAAATAGCCCTCGATGATCGGGGCGTCGCCGTCTTCCCGTGTGGTAAATTCAGTGATTGCCGCCCTCAGCTGGCGGTTCTGCCGTTCCATCTGTTTTTCCATTCCGATCCCTCCTAAGCGGGCAACGGTCTGCGCCGGATGTCAGCACCCACCAGCCCTTACAGGTTTTGTAATGCACATTGCCGCACAGATTGTCGGCGGCGTCGCAGTATATCCGCATTTCGCTTATGTAACGCGCATGCGGGCAAGTGAGCCTCGGCGTCATGCGTTGCCCACCAGCTTTTTTTGCTTCCCTGCCATGTCATATGGGATGTAATTTTCCAGCGGCCTGTACTCTTTCAGGCCAGCCGGGGGCAGGTGCACGCGGTCGCGCCATTCGTCGCCGTTGACAAATCCGCGATCCGATCCGGCCAGCATCACGCTTGACACGGCCTCCAGGTCGTAGTCGATCAGGCTCCAGTAATTAAACTGCAAGTACCACTTCGGCGACGTAATCAGCACCCGGGTCATCTCCTGGGTGATGTTCTGCGCGATGGTCTTGATCCGGGTCTGTATGAAGCTGTTGTACTCGTCGCGCTTGAAGTCTCCGACGCCCAGCAGGAATGCGGGCACGCCCACCACCGCGGCCACGGTCTTCTTGTCCAGCTCCACGGTGTCCTTGATTGCCAAATCCGCAAGCGTAAGCGGCTTGACCTGCTGCACGTCCATTTGGTCCAGCGGGATCAGCCACGGTTCCCCGGCCCGCGCGGTCTTGATGTACTTGTCCAGGAAGTTGGAGCGCTGCTCGGGATCGGAGAACAGATTGTCGTTTGACGCTGCCCTGATAATGACCGACGGCTTCCATTCCGTGCTCATGTAGGCGTTTTCCGTCTTTTGCGCCTGTTTGAGGTTGTTGGCGATATCCTTCAGCGTCACCGTCACGCCCTGCCCCTGCCACAGATACAGACTGTGCGGGTTGTAGGTGATGTGCATGAGGTCGTTCGGGTTACGCGCCTGGCCGTCGATCAATACCCTGTAATCCCGATAGCTGTTTCCCACCGGCATAAACTGCACCCGGCTCGCGGCGATGGGCTCCAGGCTTTTGAGTATCCCGCCATATGTGTGCGGTACCACGATGGAGTTACCCTTGCCGTACAGCAGGAGGTTCATCACAATCGCCGTCATCCACTGCGAGCGCGTCATATTGCCGTTGGGCGTGATGTCGATCATCCGGGACAGCTCATTGACGATGCGGATATCGCCGTCGTCCGTGTTGCTCATCAGGTAAATCGTCATGCTGCCGATCAGCTCCGCGATGCGGAGGCATGCCGTCTGAATCTCGGGATTGTCTGACAGGCGGGTGTATCCGGGCGCGCACAGATCACCGTCCGACAGCCACAGCGCCACGGACTGTCCGGCTGTCCGGACTGAATTGTCCGCCCGGTTTCGGGCTCTCTTGCGTTTGCTCAACTTCCATCACCTCACCATGTCCACTGTTTTTTCTGTTTCTGTGTCTCTTCAAGCATTCGGATGCACGCAAAAACCGAAGCGTCGAACAGGTCGATTCGATGCTCCGGCTGGGTTTTGTCGTATTGGATCAGGTCGTCCGCTTTTTCGATTGCCTTTACGTTGGCCACGCAATACTCGTAGGCCTCCGAGTGGAGATAATACAGATTGCCGTCCTTTGCCGCCTTCTCGATATGGCGGAAGCCCTTTGATTTGAGGATGTATAATTGCGGCTGGTCCACAATCGCGAACCCGGCGCGCTGCATCAGCGGGATATACTCTTCGCCCGCAAATTTGCGGTCATGCCCCACGGCCTTGATCCTGAAGCCCTTGGTGCGCATGCTCACAAACCATTGCACGATGTCGCCATAGTTGACGGTCGGCGAGTTGCACATGGTCAGCCAGCCGTCGTCCTTCCAGCCGAAGAGCGGGATCCCGTCCTCCTCGGCCTTGCGCGCCGCCTCCGGCAGCGGGAAAAAGGCGTGCGTGATGCAGATGTCCACGCCGTTATACTGGCCATACAGCGCCGCCGCGGTCAGATCGTGCACGCGGGACAGGTCCGCGCCGCCATACCAGTCGATGGGCAGTTTCGCCAGCTCATCCAGCGTCCAGCTGTGCGCCGCGTCCGAGCGCTTGAACTCCGTAATATCGAAATAGGCGTTCATCGCCGTGGTGTAGACGTTGAGCGAACGGCTCAAAAAATCCTTGCGCTGCTGTGGGTCGTTTTGCGCCTGGTAAGCCTCCTGCATCATGTCCGCCGGTCGTATGGTCACGCCATATGACGGGTTTGCTTTTTGATGCTGGATTTGATTTGTATAGTCCACATTGCCCTTTTCATCCTGGTCGGCGCGGGCAATGAAAACAAACAGACTATCATCCTTGACCTCGCCGTTGACCACCTTCACGCCGTACTGCAGGCGGCGGTAACAAAAGCTGTTGATGTTGTCGCCCGCGGTGGTGATGCCGATCATCAGCTTGTTTGTGTAGGCCTTGCCCGCCTCCTTGAAGCGGTTGTACTGCGACGCGCGCTTCATCGCCTGAATCTCATCGGCGATGGTATACGGCGCGTTGAAGGAGTCCTGCGCGTCCGGGTTTGAGGCCAGCGCCTCAATGTGGATGAAACCGCACGGCGCGCCGTCTTCGTCGAAGAAGTCAAAGTGCAGCGAATGCTCGGCGTTGTTGTTGCGCACCCGCCATTCGTCCACCATTCCGCGGTATCGCAGCGTATACAGGATGTCCTCGAAGCTCTCGCAGGCTTGCTTGAGGGACGCCGCCACGATGTAGATTTTCGCGCCGCTTCGGCGCTCCAGCAGCCCGATCCCGAAGGCCAGCGCCGCCGCAAACAGCGTTTTGCCGTTTTTCCGCGGGATGTAAATGAACGCCTCTTTGTACCGGCGCTCCCTGCGGCCCTTATAGTAAAACCCCAGCAGGTTATAGATGCAAAACACCTGCCAGGGTAGGAGGATAAAAGGTGTGTTGGTCAGCGGCGTGCCGTCCAGCGCCTGCCCCTGCTTGTGGACCATGATCCGCTCCACGATGTTGCAGACAAAGTCCGCGTCCCGCGTGCGCAGTGTCAGGTCCGGGCGTTCCAGGTCCGCCAGGAATCGTTTGGCGGCTGCCACGACCTCGGCGCCGACGATGATCTCACCGGCCACGGCGGCGCGGGCATAGGCCACGGCCACCTTTTTGAATCGCTTTGCCCGTTTAGCCAAATCCGCTCAGCGCCTTCTCCATCGCGGATATTTTTTTCTGCTTCATGGCCTTCTCGTCGATGCGCTTCAGGCCCGCCGGTGTAAGGCCCAGGTCGCGCCAGTAGGCCAGCGCGTCCCGGTTGAGATCGTTAATCAGGCGGAGAATCGGGTTTTGCACTGTGTTCGTGGCGCCGGCTTTGTTGGTATGCTCTACCAGCACCTGCGAGCCGTTGAGCGCGAACAGATCTTCGGCGTCGTCCCGGCGCTCCAGTATGGAGGCCAGCGTGGAGATCACATTGTCAAACCACGGGCGATACGTGCCCGCCTGTTCGCAGTTAATCCTGATTATGTTAATCCACCCCAAACGGTCCACACATTCGCCCCCTTTCTCTGCCTCTGAACCCCATTTCCCGTCCTTAGGCTCCTTCCCTCTGCCCCGGGACCCCCTTTTGCCAAAAACCCCGCCCACTTGGAAGTGGGTCCCCCCCACCGGTCCCCCGGGAAAAGAGAGGGAGTAGGGGAACCGGGGGGGCTGTTCGCGCGCGCGAATTGTTAAGAAAATATTTCTTTGGTCAGGATTTCCAGCGCTCTGCGCGCCTCGCGCCCGCATGTGTTAAGCGTTGGTAAATAATTAAAAACTTTCTTCGGCCTTTTCGCCGCTTCAATCGCCTCAGGCGTGGCATACACGCCCTCCGCGACTTCAACCAGGCCCTTTCGATCCACGCCTTCACGCGCCAGCGCCTCATCAAGCGCCTCAGCCGGGCAGACCATGACGCGCCCGGCATCAATGTACACGCTCATCATCCCCGATACCTCGCGGGCACCTCAACGCCCTGCCGTCGTGCCACGCGCCTCAGCAGCTCTTTGCCCTTTGCGGTCAAATCGCCGGTCACACGGTCGTGCATCTCATCATGCACCGCGCCGGTCAGCGACACCAGGTTCCAGAGCGCATAGGCATATTCCGGGAACAGCTCCCGCGGAAACACATGGTGCACCGTGTCCGCCTGCGCCATTACGCCATACCGCTTCGACTCCTGGCACATATACCCATCCCGCGCCAGCGCGGCGGCGCGCACCCGCTCCCAGCGCTTGCCCTTGTAGAACGGGTCTGTCTTTTTTTGTCGCATATACTATACCACCTCTCCGCCATGACAAACAATGGCGGCGCGCGGAATGCGTACATGTGTCAGCGCCCGCCCGTGTATCCTGTACACCGTCCGCAGGTCGCACTCCATAACGTCCGCGATCCTCTCCCACGTCATGTAGTTTCGATATCGCATCTCGAGCACGCACCTCTGGCGGATGATCTGCACCCCGCCTATGGCCTCGGCGATGTCCGCCTTGATCCGGCACAGCTCCACGATCTCGCGGTTCACCCGCGCCTCGGCGTCTGCGAGCGCGGCCACGGCGTCCGTCCAATCCTTTCTCCGCCCGCCCCTCGGCCCCTGCTTCGGTGTCGACGTCCGCACCGCCTCGGCGCGCTCTCGCAATCGCTCCAGCTCCTCGGCGCGCTTGTCGATCCGGCTTTCGATCTGCCACCCCTGCATTAAAAACTCCTTTGCCGTCATTTCCGCCCTCCATAATGCATCGCGATCCGCTCCATGTCCCAGCCCTGTCGCAGGCGCAAATTCACCGTGGCATAAGATATATCCAATGCCTCAGCCCATTCGCATCCGCTCTTCGTTTCACCAAAGGCGGTGTATTGTCGGGCTTTTCGCACGGGCTCTGTGAGCGCCTTCTCGATCGGCCACTTGTTGGAATAGATCCTTGAGCTCAGTGTGTTTCGAGGTATTCCTCTGATCCTTGCCCATTCCCGGAGAGTGTGAGTTTCCCCAAATGCCTCAAAGCCCTCAGAACCGTTGGACTTTAACGGCGCAGACATGGCATGCTCCAAGCTCCATCCCCGGTTACATACACGGTATTTCAGGGTATTCGCGTCGATACCACATTCGGCCGCCCATTCCGGCAGCGTTTTCCACTGACCGTTGGCCTCGTATTCCTTTCCGCGCCGCCCCCCATTCCGTTTTCTTCCGGCCTGCTCCGCATCCTGATTCTTCCCGGCCCGCGCCGCCCTGTATCGCGCGCATATTCCGGACCTGCACGTCTTCCTAGGACAGTTCAAGCACACCTCGATCATGGCCTTGTTTTCTATCAGTTCCATCAATCCCGCCTCCGCATCCTGGCATAGATAAACGCCCCCGGCATAAAGTCAGAGTAGGACACCCTTGGCAGCTCCATGATCCGATAGCCCGGATACAGCTTTTCGAGGATGGCGCGGCCCTCCATCCGCACGTCCGAAGCGATGTTCATCGCCCGGCGGCGGGAAATCTTCCGGTCAGACACCCGCGGCGCGGGCAGCTTCAGATTCCGGGAATGGCTGAACCACCGCCCGCCGCGCTTGTTTTTCGTGAGATAGTGGGCCAGCCGCCGCGCGCCGTCGTGGGCCATATCGAAGCGGTCGCACCGGGTGAAGCCGAAGGGCCACTGTGCGGAGATGTCGTCCTGGGAAAGGCCCTCGGCCTCGATGAGCATGTGCACGTGATAGCAGGGCGGCAGTCCCAGCGCCTCGTATTTCGTCTTCTCCTCGATCCTGAGCATCCACTTGAGCGCCTTCGGGTTTTCCATCTTCCGGCGGAGGCGCCCGAGGAAGTTCCGCACCACGCGCCTGACGTCCGTTTCGTGCTCCGGCAGCTTGTCCTCGATCCACTTCTCCCAGACGTCGTCCAGGTTCATCATGCCGATGTCGTCCATCGACGGGTATTCGAACGTCCCCGTGAACACCATGGCCAGCGGGGAGAAGTTCGCCTCGGCCAGCCGCATGACCTTGAGCTCAAGATTTCGCTGGTTCAGCCTCTCCATGGCCGGGCTGGTCTTTCGCGCCTTCGCCTCCCGCTTCGCGCCCTCCGGCAGCCGGCGCATGATCGGGTGGCACATGATCTCAAGCGACTTCCCGGCGCGGATCGTCACCGTCCGGATGCCGTCGATCAGCCGCCCCTGATACTCGCCCGCGGGCAGATCGTATAGGATTTCGTAATCGGTGAGCTTCATCTTCTTATCCTCGGCGGTGTGTGAAATAATAATACGGTATACAAGCCCGCGCAGGGCCTCCGAATTTTCTATATTAATATAGATGATTCATCCAAGCCCAAACCCCGGCGCGGGAGATCGTGTGTGATGGAATAGCAGTCGCGCCGCTGCACATCCGTGCAGGCGCGACCAGCCGGGCCGCATCCTTCGGATGCCAGGCCCGCGCTGCCGCCGCTTCCGCTTCGCGGAGTAGCGGCGGTGCGTATACCGCAATATGGACGTGTCAGTCGTGTTCGTCCCCCGCGCCGCCGTTCGGGTTCGGTCAGCCTCACCCTCTGGCGGTTAAATCAGCCTCTTCATCTTCCCCCTCCTCTCTTTTTGCCAGTTCGGTGGCGAGTATCGGCATGGTGCCGAGTTTCGCCAGCCAGCCGCTGATTTGTTCGGCGATGTCGTCCCGCACCGGGCTCAGCAGCGCCTCGCAAAACATGCCGTGATATACGGCCACCAGCAGGTTCCCGTCCTTGTCCCGCGCCAGGTAAAAGTTGACGTAGTCATCCTTCCCGCACGCGGCCAGGATCGCGTCCTCCGGGATGTACAGGACCCCGTCCCCATTCCGAAGTGCCACGATCTTCTGCTCGTAGGCCCAGATGGTGCGCATCTCCTCCAGCTCCTCGCCGTAGAACGGACGCCCCGCCCCGTAAAGATCGCCCGGGCGCTTCTCAGTACGCACGATCATCTTGTCCATCTGTTTGTCCGTCAGCCCAAATACGTCCCGGATGTACCCCTCCTGTAGGCGGATGCCCACGATGGCGTAGCAGTTCGCGCCGTCCGACAGCCATTGCGCGCCGTCATCCCCTTCGATGATGATCCATTGCCGCGTCGCCATGCACCGCTTTTTGATTTTTGAAAGGTTCACGCCCGGCACCTCCATCTCATCATGACCGCCCGCATGAGCGCCTGGTTCCGGCGCGGCCCTCTGGCGTGCCATCTGATACCTGCGGCCTCATGTTTCGCCATCACGCGCTTCAGTTTGCCCCGTCGCAAGAGCCTGGCGATCCCACTGGCAAATCTAACTATCGCGGCTTTGATGCGCGTCATCCACCGCTTGAAGGCCTCGGCAATCTTGCGTACAGCCTCCATGATGGTATCGTATAGCTGTTCCATCCTCACACCTCCTTGATCTCGATGCCCCACTCGGAGGCCATCTGCTTTCGCTTGTTGATGTATACCCTGTTTTTGCGGGTGGCGGGCGACTTCGCGTCGATCACCTCCACGCGGTTCTCCGCGTCGATGGTGACGAAGTCCGCCACGTAACGTATGCCGCCGGGCAGGTCGAAGGCCACCTGCCGCGCCACGCACTTGAGCTCCCCGGCGCGCACGCGCAGTATCAGCTCCGCGTAGACCTCGGCTTCGTGCTTTGAGTCGAAGCGCTTTCCGTCCACCGTGACCGGCGTGTTCCCGTACTTTCTGGCCTTCCCCTTCAGGGGAAGGTGGGCCGCCGCAGGCGGGTCGGAAGAGGTCGTCGCCCTTCCCGCCTTCCGCCGCCGCATCAGCTCGGCATACTCCTCCTCACTCAGACGCAGCGTCATGGCACGGCCTCCGTTCACGCGCTCCTGGAGCTGTGAAAGTTTATCGAGCTTCCGCATGTCGATGGTGTTGTAGGGGTACATCACCCGAAGCTGGGCAAGCAGAATCTCGACGTCCGCCGCCTCCTCGAACATGTGGGCGCGCTCCGCGTCGCCCGGCACGTCCATCTCGCGGGTCTCCAGGTAGCGCATGATCGCGTGGTTGAGCTCCGCGCACTCCTCCGCCAGCTTTAGGAGCTGGTGGACCTTCCCGAACTTGTCGATCGCGCCCGCGCAGATCAGTATTTCCTCAGTTTTCCGCATCAATATGGCCTCCCTATGTTGTCTGTATAATAGTGTCCGATCAACGATACATTCTTGTAGCGGATTTCCTCCACTTTCGCGTCCAGCTCCCGCACCTTCCGCAGCCGCCGCTCCCGCTGCCACGCATAGTAGCCGATCAGCGCGTCGCGGGCGGTCTTCTCGTCGAAGGTGCTTTCCCGATGTCGCTTGTCGGGGATTTTCCGCGCGATCGCATCCGCCATGATCTGATAGCTCACTCCAAATGCCAGCGCCCACTCCTTCCGCGTCCGCTTATCATTGTTTCCCATAATGCTCCCTCCCGCCATCTGGTGCTTCCTCCCAAAGCTGCCCACCGCCTCGCTGTAGATTTCGTATTCATTCATTCTCACAGCCTCCCTCGAAGACCCTCCAGCACCTTTTTAAGCGTCGCCTGGCACTCGTCGGCCTTGGCGGCGTCCTCCTCCTTGATGTCGATGATGAGCCCCGTGATCTCCGAGAACGCCACGTTGAACCGCTTGACCAGATAGACGAACTGCTCCACCAGGTTCGACCTGGGCTTGCCCTGGCCGTTTTTGAGCGCGGCGTCCTCGGCCTGTTTGGTCATGCGGTCGCGCTCGGCCTGGGCGGCCTTCACGTCCTCCTGCATGCGCTCCTTCACCCGGTCGGCCTCCTCCAGCTCCAGGTGCAGGTCGTGGATGCTGACCTGGGCCTTCTGGTACTCCTCCCGCAGCGCCTTGATCTCCTCCTTCAGCTGCCGGGTGGACAGCCCCTCGGCGGCGGCGCGCTCCATCAGCGCATCCCGATCCGCCTCCGGCGCCCGCAGCAGCTCTACCAGGTGGCTGGCGGTCACGCCCTCGGGCAGCTCCTGCGCGCCAAAGGTCTCGTAGAGCTGCATGGCCTGTTGCGCCGTGCGCTCCGGCAGCCGCGCCTCGTCCCTGACCCACTGGAGCCAACGCCCCTCCGGGCAGCGCCCCCGGGCCTCCATCAGCAGCATCCCCATGTGTAAGACCCGCTCCCGCGCCGCGTCAAAATCCGCGCGGATGCCCGCCGCCAGATACCGCAGCCGGTCGGCGTCGTCCGTGGCAATCGCCGCATATACATCCCCCGGATAGTCCGTGTTCAGCAGTCGCCCCTCCGCGTCGTAGCCCTCCGCGGGCGTCTGCGCCTCCGCCTTCGGCGTGGCGCCGAAGATATCAAGCTGACCTTGTAACTCGCTCATCTCTGCTCCTTTCCCAGGCTGCCCAGAACAGCCTCAGTTGTTTCTTTGTCCCCGGCTCGATGCCGTGGATGTCGTTGTGCTCGCCCCGATCTTGCACCAGCTTTCCGGTGGCGGCGGAAAACTCCACCGCGCGGAAGGGCACGTCGGGCTCCTCCTCGCGCCTTAAACAGCAGATCACCGTGCCGCCTGACATGTACCGCTCGGCATAGCTGCCGATGCAGATGTGCAGCGTCCGACCCTCGGCGACCACCTCGCCCACGCTCTCAAAGGGCCGCAGCACCAGCCCGTGGGCGCGGAAGCCGTATTCCCTTTGCAGCTTTTTCAGCCGCTTTTCAATGAAGACCCGCGCCTGGGCCTTCGCCTCGGCGTTGCGCTTCTGCTCCGCCATGGCCCGCGCCTCCTCCCGGATGGCGTTCTCCCGCTCGATCATCCGCTGGTGCATGGCGTGCATGTCCTTCGGCAGGATCAGCGCCGTGTCGGTAAAGTTCTCGCCCAGGCGGCGAAGCTGGGTGAAGTAGTCCCGCCACTCGCTGGCGTGGCTCAGGTCGTTGATGACCTTGCGGTAGATTTTGCGCCGGGTCTTTTCCGGCACGCGCTCGGATAAGAGGATGTCCCCCAGGGTGTCGATGTGGTATCGCTCCCGGCGCTGCGACGGCGCGAGAATCGACAGGCTGTAGGCGGTGGAGTAATCGTTCCTCCTCATGATCTCCAGCACCTCGGCCATGTGCATGCCGCCCAGACCCATGGCCCGCAGGTGATACATGCTCTCCAGCGTGCCATCCGTCAGCCGGATGCCGTCCCGCCGTACCTCGTGCCATTGGGCCTCCGTCAGCCCCAGCAGCGCCCGGGGCGTCTTCGCCCGCTGGTTGGCCACGATGTCCCGCGGGATGCTGTGCCAGCGCATCATGTCGGCGGCAAGTCTGCCCTGCCCGGCCTTGGCCAGGTATTCCAGCCAAGGCCGCCGCGAGCAGCTGGCGATGGCCTGTAATTCCAACGTGTCGCGCCGGTTGCTCTCCCCGTTCAGCATGGCGAACAGATTGCCGATCCGGGTGCCCTCGATGGCGTTGACGAAGCCCCCGTAGTCCATGACGATCTCCATCTTGCCGCCGTCATAGGCGGTGTGGTCCGGCGCCACGTTGCGGAGGCGCTCCCAGTATTGCGCCCCGTCCCGATACCAGTGATGGTTTTTGTAGACCGTCACCGCCTTGCCCGGGCGGAAGACGTAGATCGCGGAGGGGTGGATGTTCAGCGGCTCTCTCTCCGGTCGGTCGTTGGTGCTGTTTCGCCACACGTGGGCGGCGGTCAGCACCACGGCCTCCGGGTCGGTGACGCTTTTGCGCCACTCGTAGAGGCAAAACTGGTCGAATATCCGTTTGTGCCCCCGGCTTTCATGCTTGAAGGTCACCGCCCTGTGGCAGTTGGGACAGCCCACCTCGGCGTTGTGCCGGGCCTTCACGTCGCCCACGTCCTCGCCGCAATAGGTGCAGTAGGCGTGCTCCGGGTATTTCCACATGTAATCCTTCCGGTTCAGGTCGATCAGGTTGCGCCCCTCGGCGGAGATCAGGTTGTCCATGCCGCCGATGTGGGCGACGGCCTGTTCAAAGGTCAAATTGTCCGCCATGGCTCACAGCACCCCCAGCAGCGCGTCCAGGTCGAAGTCTTCCCGCTTCGGCGCGGGCGCGCAGTGTGCCGCGGGAACCGCGGGCGTCTGCGTCACGTAACCGCCCAGCATCGCCATGTTTACCTCCATAGCCAGCCGGTTCGCGTCCTCCACCTCGATGCCGTAGTAGGCACAGATGGATTTGGTGGACGTCGCCGGGTCGCTCACCCCGCCCTTTGCGCCCTTTTTGATGGCCTCCAGGCAGCCCTTCAGCGTCTTCCCCTCGGCGGCGATGTTGGCGGCGTATTCCGGGTGGATGCCCAGCAGCGCCGTCAGGCCCTCGCCCAGATAGGTGATCTGCCCGCTCTTGTCCTTCGCCATTTCGTCTCTTACCTTGTCAATGGCGTTCATGCCTTTTCCCTCCAGTTACCTCGAATTCGATCACCCACACCCATGGGTTAGATTCCCAGCCGTAGCGCGGAATATCAGGCTCCTTGATCGTGCTATCCCAAAGGCTCGCAAAGCTTTCGATAGGAGATATGTAATCGCTGAACAGGTGTTTCTCATCCCTCTTGTACAGGTAGTTCGTCCAACCGAAATCCTCCTTTTTCATTTTGAAGCTGTACGGCATTATTTTCTCCGCAAACTCTTCATCCGACAAATAATCAAACAGCTTTGTGATGCCCTCAGCAATCGCATCTTTTTCGCTGATTGTCTGCAATCTTTCCATGCGCACATCCTTCACCAGCAAAAACAGCCGCGCCGCCTCTTTCGGCATGTGTATAGAAGGACGCCAGTTTCCACGCCATCCCATCGGGCGCAGTTCAGGGTCAGCTTTGTAGTAGTATCGCTCCGGAATCCTCGTATGCCCGCCCGGCGACACAGGCAAAGCGCACCACGTCTCCCGCACATACAGCACGTCGCCCTTTTGAATGGGACTGAATTCTACTGCCGGATGCCAGTCCCCATCTTGGTCGCAAGCATACGGCATTCCGTCCACGTCTTCAAAATAAGGTTCATACAGTGGTATATTCTTCACAAGTCTACGTGTCTGTGTCTTCCTGCTGCAAAGAATGGCCTTGACCATCTCCGTATTGAACAGGATAGGCCTTTCATGCCCACATATCGTCCGTTCGCTCACGACGCCGCCTCCTCTTCCTCCGTGGCCACCGCGTGGGCCCCGAAAACATGCAGGTCCTTCACGTGCCCCCCGGCGTTACGGTATGCGTACAGCACGCCGCGCCGGTGCGCTTGCAGGGTGTCCATAAAGCCAATCTCCTTGTCGATGTTAATCCAGGTTTCGCCGTGCTCGTGCAGGTATATAAGCCGCCTGGCCTCCCGGATCAGCCGCTCGTCATAGTCGCGGATTTCCGCCTCCAGGTTGGCCAGCTTGACCGTCGTTGGCTCAGCCATGCCACCACCCCCAGCACGCCGCGGCGACAAAGCACAGACAGGTAAACATCACCGCGATGCCCGCGATGGCGACGGTGTTTTGCCGGATTCGCGTCCTCTCGGTCTCGGCGTCGGCCCTGTACCTCAGCGCGTCCTCGTACTTGCGGTGATAGTAGTCCGTCGCCCGGCGGCTCTCCCGCAGACGCCCGCGTAGGGTGTCCACCATCCGCTTGAGCTCAAGATTCTCGCCCACCAGGGCCTCGGCGGCTTCCGCCATTTCTTCCGGCGTGTATTTCAGCATGTTCTCCATGGTTCTCTCCCTCTCGTAAGGTCAAAATCAACACGGCAGCCAGCAGCGCCGTGGTTGTGATAAATGTGTCCGGCACGGTGGCGAACGCCGCGCACAGTATGGCGTTGACCAGGATCGCGCCGAAGGCTAAAAGCGATGTGTTCAAGGTTGCCTCCTATTCCACCCAGAAGCGGTCGGGCATCTGGGCGATCTGTCGGTCAAGGTCGCGGAGACTGTCGCTGTGAAAGCAGTATTTGAAGCCGCTGGTCTCCCGCTCCGCTGCATCATAGAGACACTCGATGCCCTTGACGGCGCTCAGCATCTCCTCATGACGCCCCTTGAGTATGTTGATCGAGGCGTTCAGGCCGTCGTATCTCGCCCTCAGGCTCATATACTGCCGGGCGATCTCCATGCACAGTCCCGCCATATCGATCAGTTGATCCTTTGTCAGCCGCTTCAGGCGCTCCTTCGCCTGGCGCCGGGTGTAATCGTCCAATCCCGGCTCGATGCCGTAGTAGTCGTGCTCCACGATGTCGTATCCCATCAGGCTGTCGGTGTAGTCGATGGCCGGGAAGAACAGGTCGAACAGCATCGGCGGGTCGTCATATTCTTCGTCCGCCTCGGTATAAAAATATATCTCCTGATAACGCTGCAACTCGTCCATGTCCTCGTACATCTGCTCAAGCTCCCCGGCCAGTCCCGAGAAGGCCACCTGAAATTCAAAGGTCAGGCTCTCCTCGTCGTCGCCGAAGGTGTCCGAGAGGATGTCATAGGCCCCGTCCATCCACTGGGCGCTGCCGATGTCCTCACTCATCTCGCTCAGGTCTTCCCGGATGCCTTTCCAGTTCAGGCTCAGGCACGCCGGGCGCTTATAGCGCAGCTTTTTCGCCCGCTCCGCGCGGGCCTCGGCGGCGGTCACGGCGCGACCTCCCACGGTGTCGCCTCCCTCTGTTTGTCGGTCGGGCGGGATGTCCAGCAGCGCCATTTTACGCTGTACCAAAGCATATTCGCTTTGACTTCACGCATAGGCATCGCTGTGAACGATACCATATTCGGCAAGCTTTTCCATACATGGTTTACGATGGCCGAAATAACACTGACCTTATCGTAATCTTCAAGCCACACAACGTCATTGTCTTGTAGCGCTTGCACCTCCTTCAGCGTCATCACCCTCGGCGTCTGCGCCTCCATCAGTCGCTCAACGTCCCTGTGTAAGTTTTCAACGCAGTCTGAGCTATATGGCCCGTATGGGCATTCGCCGCAGCGGAAACCGTAATACATGCCTACACACCCTTTAACGCCCTTGATGATCTCCTCTCTGGTCACGCCCTCACCCTCCATACCGTGTTTTTGCGCTGGTTGCCGTATGGCGTACCGTTTTGCCAGCAGCGCCACAGGCTGCCATAATTGGCCAGTGTCAGTCCCACCATGATGCTGGTGCCGTCCATCAGCTGCAGGGCGACGTCGCCGCCGTCCATGATGTGCAAGCCCAGCCGCCCGATGATCTTCCCCCGGAATTGTCCGGAGGCATTGAACACGGGGTGAAACTCCACCGTGAAGGTCTGGCCCTTTTCGATCAGCTGACACACCCTGTCCAGGTGCATCACAAAGGGGCTGTTGCCCCGCGGATATCTTGACGCCGCGCTCATGCCTTCGCCGCCTCCATTTTCGCCTCGATGTCCATGATCTCCGTGAAGATGTCCCCCAGGTCGTCCTGGTAACGGTCGATAAAGCGAAGCCGCGCGGCGTCGTTGCGGCAGCGCCTGTTCATCAGCTCCGCCAGCCGGAAGCCGGTGGTGACCTTCCGCGCCTCGGCCTCCTCCAAGCGCTTGTTGAGATTGTAAACCGCGCCCATCTGCTTTAGATTCATTTGTGCGCCCTCCCTTGTAATCAATGGGTTGAAAAAATGCTCCCGATGTGCTATAATGAGGGCGAAGTCGTACAATTTACTTCGCCTTGCGTCCCTCGGCCTCGCCCGCCGTGGGGCGCTATTTTTCGTCCTCGCCCCGCGCTTCTGCCTCCGGCAAGCGCGGGTTTCGGCCCGGCCAGCCAAATGGCTCGGGCCTCAGTCCGGCATCCGCCGGACGCTCGTCCTCGATCTGTACGCCCAGGCCCATCAGGTTGCCATCGGCCACGGCCAGCAGCTTGCGGGCCTCCTCGATCTCGTGATCGATGCGCTTTACAAACCGCCGCCGCCTGGCCTCGTCCCGCACCCGCTTGGACAGCACCTCGGCCTTGCGCTTCTCCAGCCGGGCGATCTCCGTCAGTTCATGCGCCCGCTGCTTTTGCAGCGCCTTGATCTCCTCGTTCAGCTTCATCTTTCGTGTCTCCTTTGAGCCAGTTTATAAACGCCCGCCTCGGCGTGCGCACCCGGTTGCCGATGATGCACACCGGGAAGCCCAGCCGCCCGGCGTCCTCCCTGGCCTGTAGCGTGAAGTTGTAGGCGTTGCATCCCAGCACCGCCGCCACTTCCGCGGGCAGCAGGGTCTCGCGCTCCAGCGCCTCCAACTCATCAAGTGTCAACGTCCTCACCTCCTTGCGCCCCTGGTTGTTGTCGTGCTATAATCACTCCCGAAAGGAGGTGATCTTGTGAACGCTGGCGATGTCGCCCGTGCCCTTGCCCTTGAATACGTCCGCCTGAACGGCAAGCCGGGCATGAAGCCCGAAGAGCTGCTCGAACTGTACCGCGAAGCCTTCGGCACGATCTTCAACCTCATAGGCACCCACAAATAACTGCCACCGTCCGCCCGGTCTGTCCACCGGCGGGCGGTTTTACGGTTTCAGCGGTCGAAGCTCCATCGGGTCAGCGTAGTATGCAAATACCAGCTTTGACATCGCCTCAGCCAGCGCCGCTACCATGCCCGGGTCGGGCTTGATCTTCCGCTCCTCTGCCCTGCTCATGCGTTCGCATAACTCGATCTCGTTGTAGATCATTCCCTTGATCTGTTCCTCTTTCAGCACTCGTCCTCACCTCCCTCGACGCGGGTGTAACCGGGTTATTTATTGTGAAAGGGCAGGTCGTTATTTATGGCCCCGATTCAACAGGGCGTAACCCTGCGACCACTCCCGGGTTTCCGAAAATATCCGGGATCGCGCGATCATGATCATACCATGCCGTGCGCTTTCCTGCCCTGTGTTGTCCGCGCTGGGCGCGGGTGCAACCTGGTTATGCGGTCTTTTCCGCAACCCGCTATTGACAATGGGAAATATTTTTCCTATAATGGGTGTGTCTCTCGGGACGGAAAGGAGCTGATTCTTATGAAAAAGCTTTTGACCTTCACCGTACCGGTGCCCGCAAGGGTGTGAATGCGGGAGGACAGGCGGGGCTGATACCGCCCAAGTGACACAGCCATTTATAGAAGCGGGTTGTATGATAGCCCGCCCGGCTCATCCGCAAGGTTCGTGCGATTCCAATATCACCGAAAACCAGCGGGAGAGCCGGTGCGGATGGTGATCGGCAAACAATTTCCAGCGGGAGCGTTGAAGATCATACCTTCGGCGCTCCTCGTCATTTGAAAGGCTTGCCGCTTCGCCCTGTGTGAGGCAGGTTGCGGGTGCAACCTGGTTATGCGCCGGAGCGCAGCATCAGCTGGCACGCTTAAACAGATAGCGCAGCTCATACTCCGGGAACATGTTGTCAGTGATGAGCAGCACCTCGCTCAATGTGAAATCCGTGATTCCACTCATTTTATTCTGAACGCTCTTTTCAGAGCATCCGATGAGGCCAGCCACGGCCTTATAGGTGATCCCCTTGTTCTTTAACTCTTTGGTCAGATTCGGGAACATGCTTCAGCCTCCTTTCTACCCTGCGGGGTAATTCTGTAATCATAATACACCCTGTATGGTAATATGTCAAGAACTTTTTTACCCTTTGGGGTAATTTTTTTCTTGACATACATATAAGTAAATGGTAAAATATTTTCCGTTAGGAGGTGATTTGATGAATTTTCTTGATAAGCTGGATGTTCTTAAAGCCGCAAAAGGGGACACCAATGCTTCTCTCGCTCGTAATGCAGGAATACCTGTCACAACAATTTATGGCCTTTATCAAAAAGGATATTCAAATATGAAGCTTTCAACGCTTGAAGCTTTATGCGAATACTTCGGTGTTTCGCTGGATTATTTGGCACGTGATATCGTGGAAACAGACCCCGCCGTTTCCGACGTGGTTTCTGCCGAGGAATCTGAATTGATAAAGATTTACCATGATTTGAATGCAACAGGACAATCCACATTGATGAACATGGCCCGAAGCCTCAACATGAACCCCGACATGAAAGGGGGTTCCGCATCGAGCATCACAACGGCATGATCTGTTTGATTCCAAAGTGATTTTATTAATGGAGGTGCTATCATGGGTAAAAACAAGGTTGCTAAAGGCGGTTCCAAACTTCGCGGTGTCCTCGTCCTGATCGTTATTGTCGTTGCGCTGTTCTTCACCATTGGCGGTGGTGGGAATAAGACCGAACGGCTGCCGAAGTCCGATTTGCCTCAGCAGTCGTTGATTCGGTTCGGCACGCTGCTGGATTGGACGGTCAACGACTTGGTTTCTCCGAAGGTGATCGTAATCAAAACAAAGATCACCTCCAATCTGACCAACAAGATGACCATTAGGCAGAATTTTTATAACGTCCAGGGCGTGGCGAAGTCCGGCGAATACAATGATTACGATATCCAGTATTGGGCCGTGGCGGACCTGACAAACGGCAGAGAATCGAAGGTCATATCCTTCGACGTACCGTCTGACGTGATGAAGCAGCTGGCCAACGATCGGATCCTGCCCGGTGATCTTGAAAAGTACGTCAATAACTTCTGGGTGCTGCCCTCGTTGAAGTGATTATTATATGATTGGAGGTCATACTATGAAGAAGGTCTGTTTGTTGGTTCTCGCCCTGGTACTGGCTGGTAGTTTTGCTTTTGCTGAGGTTGATCTATCCGGTATGAGCTATGACGAACTCGTCGCTTTGAAGGATCAGATCAACCTTGCCATATGGAACAGTCAGGAGTGGCAGGAAGTCACCGTCCCCGTAGGCGTCTGGAAGGTCGGCGAGGATATCCCGGCCGGACACTGGACGCTTACCGTTGCCCCGGATGGCAATCCGCCGTTTGGCTCTGTTGTGATCGGCACAGCCTTGAATGAGACCGGCAAGGATATCGACATTATGTCATCTGACTATTATTACTCGGAAAGTCTCAGGCTTGCCGGTGCCGACGATTACCCCGGACTTGATGAGATGAATTACGATTTCAAGGATGGCGATTATGTCATCATCAATTATAGTGACGTGATCTTCACGCCCTATGCAGGCAAGCCCTCGCTTGGGTTTAAGTGAAACGCAAGGCGCTTCGGCGCCTTTTCTATGGGGTGATCGTATGAATTGCATCAAATGCGCCCGAGACATCCCCGATGGCGCGGTTTTTTGCCCCTGGTGCGGTGTGCGCCAGGAAAAAGCGCCGCAGAAGCGCCATCGGCGCGGCAACGGTCTCGGCACGGCCTACAAGCGCGGCAGCACGTGGACGGCTATGGTGATCATGGGCTATGTGCCCCGCGCCGACGGCGGCGCTCCGCGGGCCGTGAAGCGCACCAAGGGCGGCTTTAAGACCAAGCGCGAGGCGCTGGAGTATTGCGTGCAGCTGCACGACGAGACCCATGCCGCGAAGCGCGTGGCGCCGCCCCTCAATGATTACTGGCTGGCCTATGAGGCCCGGGAGTTCCAGCAGTTGTCCAAGTCGAAGCAGGTCGCCTATCGCGGCGCATGGAAAAAGCTGGAGCCGCTGCACTGGCGGCGCGTGGATCAGATCGGCGTCAATGACCTGCGCATGCTGGTGGGTGACGTCGCCCCGACCTACTACACCGCCCGCGACTGTAAGACCGTGCTTTCCCGCCTGTTCGAGCTTGCCGGTGCGGACGGCTGGTGTCCGAAGGACCTGCCCTCTTACATCGTGCTGCCGAAGCTGGAGGAGAAGGAGCGCCAGGTGTTCTCCGACGTCGAACAGGGCGCGCTCTGGCGACTCTATGAATCCGGAGACCTGCGCGCCGCGATCCCGCTCTTGATGATCTGCACCGGCATGATGCCCGGCGAGATGCAGCAGCTCCACGTGAAACACATCGACCTCGAAAATCACAAGATCACCGGCGTTGGCATGAAGACCAAGGTCCGCAGAGAGTCGCCCATCTACCTGCCTAACGACGTGCTGCCCGTGGTGGAGGACCTCGTGGCCAACGCCCAGCCCACCGGCTACATCTGGCCCCGCAATGAGGACGCCTGGTACGCCAATTATTACGCGGCCCTGGAGGCCGCGGGCTGTCGCCGCCTGGAACCCTATTGCTGCCGCCACTCCACCGCCACGCGCCTGGCCATCTCCGAGGGCATTGCGCCGCAAACCATCAAGCGCATGATGCGCTGGAGCACCACGAAGATGCTCGACCGCTACGCCCACCCCGACGATGCCGACGTCATCAACGCCGCGAACACCATCCGCCGCATTGATACCTGACCGCCTCCGGCTTGTTGGCGTTTGTGTTGGCAATACACCGAAAAACCGCAATAATCCGCAGTAAACCCCGGTAAACCATACCCCCGATAGCACAAAGAAAAAAGGCTCAAAACCCTTGATTTTTCGAGGATTTTGAGCCTTTTGGCGGAGAAGGAGGGATTTGAACCCTCGCGGCAGTTATCCCACCCTACTCCCTTAGCAGGGGTCTCATAAAGTCAATATAATAGAGCTATTTCGGCGTTTATGTTGGCGTTTTGTTGGCGATAGATCCAATCTATCATTATTCGCGTTTTAATTTTGACAATAGAAAAGCGCCCCGGAGCGCTGCCGGGGCGGGTTGTCAATCTTCGTATTCGTCGGGAGGTTTGTCTTTACTCTCCCGCATGGTCTCCAGCTTTTCCTTGATCCAGCGCGGGAAGGGCACCCCCATCAGATCAGCGTTTTCGAGTATGGACAGGCCCTCGTTGGCGATGTAATAGAATACCGTAGCAGTCTGGAAGACCATCGAAGTGTTGCCGATTGCCCTGTCGAGTTGGGTCGCCACCAGGACGATCAGCATGATGAAGCCCTTCTTGGCGATGCCGACGAAGCCGACTTTTGAGGACAGGCCGCCGCCGTCGGTCTTGGGGCTTTTGCCGGTGATCGCCACCAGCACCCCGGTGATGTAGTCCACGGCCATCATTACGGCGAGGATGGTCAGCGCCGCGGTCCATTCGCCGTAGAGCCCCGCGATCATACCCGCAACCAGGCAGATGCCCTTGAGTATCTTATCCCACATGGTCATATCTCCTTTGCATTGTAGTCAGGCTTTGCTCATGACAAGGAATGTCAGGGCTACGACAATGATGATCTCCCACGGCATCAGCGCCTCCCCCTTTTCCAAATCACAGCGACGGTCAGCGCCATGGCCAGCGCCGGTATCAGGAGCACAAGCGCCCGCGCCATGGCGCAGAGGATGATATCCGCCCAGGCGACGGCCACCAGCAAGGCCCGCATCATGCGGCCCTCGGCGGGTGGAAGATGAAGAACTGCTTGCGCTCTCGCTCGAACTTGCCCAGTTTCTGGCGCTTGCGCGCCCGGGAGGCCGGGTCGTTGGCGTACATGTACGTGTCGTCGCACTTCCACAGGCAGATGTAATGGCCGCCCCTGGTCCAGTAGCCTGGGCCCATGGATGCCACGACCAGCGCGCCGTTTTTGAGCGCCTCCCGGGCGGCGGCCATGGACTTGGTCTGGACAAAGCCGGTGAAGCCGTAGGCTTTGGCGATGGACTTGAAGAAGCCCCAGGCGGTGCCGCTGGACTTCGTGCGGAAGCCGTGCGCCACGGCGTATTTGCACATCTCCACAGGGGTGATCTTCGCGTTGATCCATGTGGCCATGATGTCCGCCATGGACGTGGGCCCGCAGCCGGAGTTGGCGATGGTCTGATTCTTGTTGCCGCAGGCGGTGTAAACCACCTTGCCCCATCGCCTGTCGCCCTGCTTGTAGTCGACGGGCTGGACGGTGTTCGTGCCGGTTGTCTTGCCCGTGCGGGTGTATGGGCAGTCCCACAGCGCCGCCCAGTCGTTACGTGTGACGTTTCCGGTCACCTCAAGGCCCGCCGTGGCCTGAAACGCCTTGACGTTGGCGCGGGTCTGCTTGCCGTACTTGCCGTCGATCGACGCGCCCACAAGGGCCTGCACGGCCTTCACGTAGACGCTGCCAGATTCGTCGCCATACCTAAGATCGGGCAAGCTCGGGATGTAAGCGGCGAAGGTCGCGGGACCGGCGACGCCGTCCACCTTGAGGCCGAACTGCTTCTGAACGGCCTTGGTGGCAGTCTTGGTCTTCGCGGTGAAGGTCTGGTAGTTGCCCAGGCCTATCAGCAGGTTCCAGGCGCGCACCGCCTGCTTGCTGTTAGACGCGCTGTTCAGCTTCAGGATCATCCGCGGTCACCTCCCTCAGCTCGCCGTCGATCATCATCATGACGGTGTCGTGCTC
>CADARO010000049.1 GCA_902790345.1 uncultured Eubacteriales bacterium
GGTCTCGGTCTTCACTGTGTCCAAATCCAAATCAGGGAATAGCGCGTGCAGCTTCTTCTCGCTGATAGCGCGCCGTGTCTGGTTCCGCCACGTCGCCCGGGCGGAGGTTCCGTTCAGCGCCTCCGCCTCGCCCAGCCGCGCCTTCAGGCGGTTCTCCGCCTCCGCTATGCGCCTGTCCAGGGCTTTCCGGTCGTCCTTCATGGCCAGCAGCTCGCCCATGAGCGCGTCGTCTTCCGGCCCCGCGTCCAGCGTCAGGCCCTCCGCGCGGGGATAGAGAGCCGCCAGAGCCGCGCCTGTGCTTTCCAGGCCATCAGGCGGCGGAGGCACCCGCGCTTCCACATGATCCCGCCAGAAGGCTTCCTCCGCCTGGATCAGCGCCGCCAGATCATCCCGCACGGCCTCCGCCTCGATGGTGAAGGTGAGAAGGTCAGTCCCGTACACCAACACCGCCAGATACCAGCGATCCCAGCCGGTGACGGCCAGGTAGTGGAGGCACTGGCAATAGTATTCCAGCGGGAAGTCGCCGTTTCTGTACCGCGTGAGATGTATGTCGCGGCTGGTCTTGCACTCAAGCCCGGCCCGCTCGCCGATGATTCGCCGGTCAATATCCGCTATCATGCAGGGATGAGCCGTGGAGCGCAGCATGCCATATTCCCGGCGGAGGCGGAGGCCCGTCGCCTCGCTGAAGCGCCGCGCCACGTATTCCTCCAGGTCGCGGCCCTGCCTCATGGCCTCGGTCTCATCCTCCGCCCGTTCCGCGCCCAGCTTGTCGGCGTACACGGCGAAGGGCCCGCGCCAGGGATGCAGGCCCAGCACCGCCGCCGCGTCGCTGCCGCCGATCCCAGAACGGCGGAGGCGCAGCCAGTCCGCGCGGGAAAGCTGCCGCACGTCGGCAAAGGTCGTGTAGCTCATGGCCGTCCACCTCCGCCCCGGATCAGCCGCAGCCAGTCGGCCAGGTGCATGGTCACCAGCCAGGGCTGACGGTTACGCCGATGCGCCACGAGAGGCACGCGGCCCGCCGCGTCGCGTTCGGCCTGGTGCATGGCTTCGCCGATGTTGAGCCTTTCGACCCTCTTACACTCGATATGCCACCCCTCAAGCCCTTCAGCGCTCACGTCGGGATTGTCAAAGCCGCCTATATCCCGCTGGTCATTGCGATGGGCGGGAAAGCCCGCCTCGGTGAGGATGGAGGCAAGCTCGCGCTCACCGGCAGAGCCCTTGCGTTTCGGGTTCGTCACTGGCTCTCACCTCCGTCCCTTCCAGCCGCAGCTTGTCAACCAGCGGGCAGACAAGGCGCGCCATGTCTTCACGCACACTCTCAGGGATTTGAACGCGCTCGCGCTGTTGCTCGATCATAGCCGCATAGCGGCGCTCAAATTGAGCGGAGATCACCCCCGCCGGGCTGTCGCCCGCGCAGATTTCCCGCCATCCCCCGACCTGCTGTACCGCACGCCAGATGTCTTCGCCCAGCTCTCCCCGCGCGTCCTGAACCACTTTCGCCACGGCCTCGCGCACGTCGGCCACACTGGGCGGAAACTTCAGAACGGCGCACATGCGCTTAACCGCAGCGCTCACGACCTCGCCGGGCAGGTCGCGCAGCATCTCATGCCAGAGATCGACGGTCACTTCATCCGCTCGAAGGCGTGAAGCCGGGTATAGCGCTACGAGGGTTTGAATAAGTACCACGGTATCTGATTTTTTCATACGACCTCCTCACCCTCTTCCACGATAAATTTCTGCTTCAAGCGCTCCAACTCAGCGATACGGGGGTCAGGCGAAGCCATGGAGTTGACGTTCCCGCTGGCGGTGGTGTTGATGTTGGGGCTGCCGGTGGTGTTGATGTTGGCCGTGTTTGTCGGCACATTCTGGCTTTTGTCGGCATGTGCCAATCTGCCCGCGTCGCGCCTTTTCTCCCGAATGGCCTCATAGCGCTTCTGGTCATGATCGAGCCGCGGTAGGAGCATTTTCAAGGCTATGTCCGCAACAGTGTCTTCGAGGGATTCAGTCACACCCGTCTGCGCGTACCGAAATGCAGCGCGGAACACGGCTCGGAACTGCGCGTCATCGAGCGCATCCAGCGGGGCCCAGTCCATGAAATAGACCATGAATCCCGGCCTTCCCGTTGCCGCCATGTTACCGCGCCTCCACATTTTCGTCGCTCTGACGCTCAAGCCACGACTTCAGCGCGTCAACCGGAATCACTATCCTCCGCCCGATACGGACAGAGGGGAAATCGGCGCGCTTGATCAACGCGTAGGCAGTATTTCGGCCTATGCCCAAAACGTCGGGCAGCTCGGTGGCCTTGATGGTCAACTTCTCCATGTCTTATTCCCTCCCCGAAAAAATTAAATATTCCCCTTGCAGTTCTTACGGTGTTATGATATCATGTGTGCAGAAAACTTGCCATAACACATTATGATGCTGTTGGATTACGTTTTAGGGAGGTCTTGCGCAATGCCACAGAAAAAGCGGCCGCCAGTTAACCCGGAGCCGGGGAAGCGTGTTAAGCTGCTTCTCGAGAAAGAAAAAATGACTCACGAACGACTTGGGGAATTGATCGGCATGAGTCCGCAGCACATTTCACGAATAGTCAACGGGCACGCAACGCTGTATGAAGATGTTGCGAGAAGAATCATTGATGTTTTCCCCGAATATGAACTATCCTGGCTTCTTGGTTTCTCAGATTACCCGACGCAGGAAATACGCCGCGAAGAAATCCAGCGTCAACGTGAAGATGCAAAGGACTATGTTCTTTTAGACCTTGCCGAACAAGGCATGATCCGCCTTGCTCAAGCCTCCGAGTGGAAAGTGTATAAAAATCTAACGTTTGTACACGACAAACATCAATCCTTCAAGTTGTCAATATGGGAATTTGACGCTTTGCGGGAAGAATGCAGAAGTTATGTAGCCATGCGATTGAAACAATTATCAGATATGTATTCGTTATATGACATTGACGTGAGACCTCGTGAGGCGGAGGAATAAACATGGCAGCGACAAAAAAGCGCGGCGCGAACGGCGGAGGCACGATCCGCCAGCGGCCAGACGGCACCTGGGAGGCCCGCGTCACCATCGGCACGAATCCCGGCACGGGCAAACCCAACCGCAAGAGCATATACGGCAAAACGCAGAAGGAAGTCCGGCAGAAGCGGACGGAGATGCTCGCCGCCCTGGATAAGGGCACATACCGCGCACCTGTCAAAATGACGGTCAAGGCGTGGTTTGACGAATGGCTCGCCACCTTCTGCGCAAACAAGCTGAAGCCCTACACGCTTGTCACCTATCGCGGCATCATCGACCACCACATAGACCCGCACATGGGCGCCATGCAGCTGCAAGCCGTGCGCGGCACCCACATTCAGCGCCTTTATAACAATCTGATTGCGGGCGGCTTCTCCGCGAAGACGGTTATAAACATCGCCGCCGTGGCCCACAAGGCCTTCAGCACGGCGGTCAAGCAAGGGCTGCTTGCGGTGAATCCCTGCGACGCGGCGGAGCTGCCTTCCGTGCCTCAGCATGAAATAAAGCCCCTGACCGACGCGGAGATTCCCCTGTTTCTCGAAGCCATCCAGGCCGACAAGCTGTGCAATGCCTTCGCGCTCTGCCTGCTGGCCGGCCTGCGGGAAGGCGAGTGTCTGGGCCTGGCATGGGATCATGTGGACTTCGAGAAGCAGACCATAACCGTCTGTCAACAGCTTCAGAAGGGCAAGAAGGGCGAAGGCTACGTGATTCGGCCCTTCACCAAATCGAACAAGCCGCGCACGATCAGGCCGCCGCAGCTCGCCTTCGACTATCTCCGCGCCGAACAGAAGCGGCAGGCCGTGAACCGCCTGGCCGCCGGTTCCCTGTGGAGCAATCCGAACGGCCTTGTGTTCACGACCGAATTCGGGAAGAACATCGCCATACCGTCTTTCTACACCGCCTTCAAGAAGATCGCCACCGGCATCGGCAGGCCGGACGCCCGGCCCCACGACCTCCGCCACACCGCCGCCACTGTCGCCATTGCCAGCGGCGCGGACATCAAATCAGTTCAATCCCTCATGGGTCACGCCACAGCCAGCTTCACGCTGAACGTGTACGCCCATACCTCGGAGAAGATGATGGAGGACACCGCCGCGCGCATGCAAGGCTACTATGACAGCATCGGCAAGCAGGGGTAAACGCCGCTTGACACGCTTCCGGCGATACGGTAAAATAGACGCGAAAATGAGATTCAGGCGGCCAAAAATCGCGCTCTGACGCACGCCATTTTCTACCCCTAATTTTACCCCTAACACGTCGTCAGAAGCCAACACGGAGAAAAACAGCCCAACACGAAAACCCCCGTATTTATTGACTTTTTGGCACGGGGCGACACGTGATAAAACGGCATTTTAACAATTCAAATCCCTAACTCTCCGCCACGCGAAAGCCCCCGGAATCATTGAGATTTCGGGGCTTTCGTCTATTTCCGGGCCTTCTGGCCGCAGAAAGGGCAATCCAATGAGCGCATACAACCGGAAAGCCTATCACGCCGGCATGGTCGGCTTTGGCGTCAGCGGATTCTGCGCCATTTCCGCCGGCGTGATCGTGAGCCTGCTGCGCGACCGGTACAGCTTCACTTACAGCCTCACGGGCACGCTGGTCTCCCGCATGAACATCGGCAGCATGATCGCCACGCTGATCGCCGGCATCCTGCCCGCCCGGATCGGCGAGCGGGCCACCGCCCTCACCCTGGTGAGCGGCACGGCAGCGGGCTATCTCATCATGGCGCTGACGGGCAACCCGGCGCTGCTGCTGCTGGCCTTCCTGCTGGCCGGAATCGCCAAGGGCTGCGCGGCCAACAAATGCACCGTGCTGGTGGGCAGTAACACGGGCGACCGGCCCCGGGCCATGAATCTCATGAACGCCTGCTATGCCCTGGGCGCGCTGGCCTGCCCCTTCCTGATCTCCTTCCTGCGGCGCTTCGGCGAGCAGGCCCCCATGCTGGGCGTGGCCTGCGCCGGGGTGGCGCTGTGGCTGGTGTTTTGGGCCGCCGGCCTGCCGGGCAAGCCCGCCGCCAGCGCGAAGGCGCGGGAGGGCTACGCCTTTCTGAAAAGCGGCGCATTCTGGCTGCTCACGCTGCTGCTGTTCTGCCAGAACGGCGCAGAGTACACCGTGAACGGCTGGGTGGTGACCTACTACAAAAACGAGCAGATCCTCAGCGGCGCGCTGGCGGCCTATGTCGTCACCGTGCAGTGGCTGTTCACCCTGATCGCCCGGCTGCTGATCGCCTTCTTCCTGAGGGACAGGAATCCCTATAAGGCGCTCACCGTCATGGGGCTGTGCCTCACGGTTCTGTACGCCCTGCTCATCCGGCTGAACAGCGCCCTGCCGGCGGTGGCGGCGCTGGGCCTGTTTTCCTTCGCCATGGCGGGGGTGTATCCCATGGCCGTGGCGCTGGTGGGGCGAATGCTGTCCTCCGCCAGCGTGGGCGTGCTGCTCTCCCTGGCAGGAACGGGCGGCATCGTCTTTCCCTGGCTGGTGGGCGTGGTGGCGGACGCCGCGGGCCTGCGGGCCGGCATGGCGGTGAACCTTCTGCCCTGCGCCGGCATATTCATCCTCTCATTCATCCTGCTCCGGCGCGCCGCCGGGGCCAACCGCTGATCCAAGGAGGCATATCCATGGAGTTTTTTGTTGACTCGGCCGATCTCGAAACCGTGAAGGCCATCGACGCCGTCTATCCCATCGAGGGCTTTACCACCAACCCCAACATCCTCACTCAGGCGACGAAGCCCCTGGACGTGGTGTTCGCCGAATACCGCGCCTACATCCGGGAAACCGGCCGCCTGCTCTTCGTGCAGGTGACCGCCCGGGACGCCGCCGGCATGGCGGAGCAGGGACTCAGGCTGCGGGAATACTTCGGGGAGAAGCTGGTGGTGAAGCTGCCCGCCACGGCGGAGGGCTATCGCGCGCTGAAGGCGCTGAAGGCGAAGGGGCTCACGGTGTGCGTCACGGTGATCCACTCGGTGATGCAGGCGCTGATGGCGGCCCGGGCCGGCGCGGACTACGCCGCCCCCTACATCAGCCACATCGACAACATCGGCGCGGACGGCATCCGCTGTGCCCGGGAGATGGTGGAGGGCTTTGCCCGCTACGGATACGGCTGCAAGCTGCTGGGCGCCAGCTTCCGCACGGTGGATCAGATCGAGCGGCTGGCCGGAGTGGGCTGCCAGGCCGTCACCGTAGCGCCGGCCATGTTTCCCATGCTCATCGCCCACCCCTCCACCGACGTGTCTCTGACGGGCTTCGACGCCGCCTGGCG
The DNA here is from genome assembly GCA_902790345.1 of uncultured Eubacteriales bacterium. Taxonomy (GTDB): domain Bacteria; phylum Bacillota; class Clostridia; order Christensenellales; family Aristaeellaceae; genus Firm-10. Next base: position 6,284 of record CADARO010000049.1, read on the forward strand.
CGGCGCCTTCGGCGACCGTCAGGTGACCGACTTCTTGCCGCGATGAACAAACGCGCGTGAAAGGCAGGCGACATATATGACACCCAGAGAAAGAATGATCACCGCCCTCAACCGGGGCGTTCCGGACCGCGTGCCCACCTTCGAGCTGGAGTTTCAGCTGAGCGAGGAGCTGGTGGGCAGGCCCCTCCTGCAGGAATCGGAGCTGAAGGGCCTCCCCGAGGCCGAGGTTCAGCGCAAGCTGAAGGAGAACGCCGCGCTGCTCATCGAGGTGTATGAGAAGCTGGAGCACGACGCCATCTGCCTTCATTACCTGAGCATGGAGCACATCGGCCGCACGGCGGAGTACATCCGGGAGCTGTCCGGCGACCGCTATCTGCTCCTGGCCCACGGCGACGGCACCCTGGCCATTCCGGACGGCAACGGGCTTTACGAGCTGAGCTACGCCCTGTTTGAGACGCCGGACGAGATGCACGAAAAGTGCCGCCGCATGGCGGACGAGGCCATCGCCCACAACGACTATCTGCTGGATCACGGGCTGGACGGCTTCATCCTCTGCTCGGACTACTGCTTCAATCAGGGGCCCTTCATGTCCCCCACCATGTTCTCCGAGTTCGTCACGCCCTACCTGCGGGACATCATTGCCGCCATCCGCGCCCGGGGCGGCTACGCCATCAAGCACACCGACGGCAACATCATGCCCATCATCGACCAACTGGCTTCCTGCCATCCCCACGCCCTGCACTCCCTGGACCCCATGGCCGGGGTGGACATCCGCCTGGTGAAGGAGCAATACGGCGATCAGCTGGCGCTGTGCGGCAACGTGCACTGCGCAGCCATGCAGACCGGCACCGAGCAGGACGTGATCGACTCCGCCGAATACTGCCTCAAATACGGCAAGCCCGGCGGCGGCTACATCTACTGCACCAGCAACACCCCCTTCAGAGGCCTGCCTCTGGAGCGCTACCAGCTGGTACTGGACGTCTGGAAGAAATACAGGGACTATTGAGTGAAGAGAGAAGAGAGAAAAGGGAAAAGAGAAGAGATAGGGTTGACGGACAGGGAGGCGGCGCTTCCCTGTCACATTGTCGTCAAAATGTTTTCACACGGGGATACTGGATTGATTTCAAAGAGAACAGTATAATAGTCAAAGAAGGTAAAAGTGGAGATGGTTCAAATGGAGCGGGTCGGGCTGGTGCTGGAGGGCGGCGGCATGAGGGGGCTATACACGGTGGGCGTCACGGACTGTCTGCTGGCCCACGGCATCCTGCTGCGGGACGTCTACGGCGTGTCCGCCGGCGCCTGTCAGGGTTGCAACTACCTGGCCGGACAGATCGGCCGGGGCGAGCGGGTGTGGACGAATTATCTGGGCGACAGGCGGTACTGCAGCGTGTATTCCCTCATACACACCGGCGACCTGTTCGGCGCGAAGATGTGCTACGACACCATTCCCAACGTGCTGGAGCCCTACGACTACGACGCCTACCGCCGCAACGTGGGCCGCTTCACCGTGGTGGTCACCAACTGCCTCACCGGGCGGGCGGAGTACTTCTGCCCGGAGGATCTGCGGGCCGGCATGGAGATCGTGCGGGCGTCGGCATCGCTGCCGCTGGTGTCCAATATGGTCATGATCGACGGCGTGCCCTGTCTGGACGGCGGCGTGGCGGACGCCATTCCCCTGGCCAAGTCCATGGCGGACGGCCACGGGAAGAATGTGGTGGTCCTCACCCGGCAGCCGGGCTATCGCAAGGAGCCGGACGGGGCCATGCGGCTGTACGAGCTGAAATACCGCCGCTATCCCGCCCTCATCGAGGCGCTGCGCACCCGCCACGAGCGCTACAACGCCGCGCTGGACCTCATCGAGGCCGAGGAGAAGGCGGGCCGCGCTTTCGTGTTCCGGCCGGAGGTCAAGCCGGAGGTGGGCCGCGTCGAGAAGGACGCCGCCAAGCTGCGCGCCCTGCGCAAGACCGGCTACGATCAGGCGGAGCGCATGATCGGGGCGCTGGAGGAGTTTTTGAAATAAAGCAAACCGGAGTTTCCCCATTATCGCCGGAGGTGATACATTATGAAGGAAGTCAACCGCAAACCGCTCATATTCTACTATCTCATCGCGCTGGGCGTGATCCTGCTGCTGAACTGGTTTCTCATGCCCGGCCTGCTGAACCAGACCATTTCCGAGGTGGACTACTCCACCTTCCTGAAAATGCTGGACGACAAGCAGGTCTCCAAGGTGGAGGTGGACGCCAACGCCATCTACTTCCTGGACAAGGCCGAGGAGCCCGCGCTGTACGCCACCACGCCCTTCAACGACCCGAATCTGGTGGATCGGCTGTACGAGGCCGGCTGCGAGTTCGGCCAGGTGCGGGAGCGGCAGATGAGCCCCATCCTCAGCTTCCTCATCAGCTGGATCCTGCCCCTGGGCATGATGGTGCTGCTGGGCCAGCTGGCCTCCCGCTTCCTCATGAAGAAGATGGGCGGCGTGGGGTCCAACGCCATGTCCTTCGGCAAGAGCAGCGCCAAGATGTACGTGGCCTCTGAGACGGGCATCAAGTTCAGCGACGTGGCCGGCGAGGACGAGGCCAAGGAGGCGCTGCAGGAGATCGTGGACTTCCTGCACAATCCCCAGAAATACCGTGACATCGGCGCGAAGATGCCCAAGGGCGCGCTGCTGGTGGGCCCTCCAGGCACCGGCAAGACGCTGCTGGCCAAGGCCGTGGCCGGCGAGGCCAACGTGCCCTTCTTCTCCATCTCCGGCTCGGAATTCGTTGAGATGTTCGTGGGCATGGGCGCGGCCAAGGTGCGCGACCTGTTCAAGCAGGCGGCGGAGAAGGCTCCCTGCATCGTGTTCATCGACGAGATCGACACCATCGGCAAAAAGCGGGACGGCCACGGCTTCGCCGGCAACGACGAGCGGGAGCAGACCCTCAACCAGCTGCTCACCGAGATGGACGGCTTCGACGGCTCCAAGGGCGTGGTCATCCTGGCCGCCACCAACCGGCCCGAGACCCTGGACCCGGCGCTGCTGCGCCCCGGCCGCTTCGACCGGCGGGTGCCCGTTGAGCTGCCCGACCTCATCGGCCGGGAGGCCATATTGAAGGTGCACGCCGCCAAAGTGAAGATGGACGAGCATGTGGACTTCGCCGCCATCGCCCGGGCGGCAGCCGGCGCCTCCGGCGCTGAGTTGGCCAACATGATCAACGAGGCCGCGCTGCGGGCCGTGCGTCAGGGCCGAAGCGCCGTGACCCAGGCGGACCTGGAGGAGAGCATCGAGGTGGTCATCGCGGGCTACCAGAAGAAGAACAAGATCCTCTCCGACAAGGAGCAGCTGATCGTGTCCTACCACGAGATCGGCCACGCGCTGGTGGCGGCGCTGCAGAGCCATTCCGCCCCCGTGACCAAGATCACCATCGTGCCCCGCACCTCCGGCGCGCTGGGCTACACCATGCAGGTGGACGACGGTCAGCACAACCTGATGAGCCGCGAGGAGCTCATGGACCGCGTCGCCACCCTCACCGGCGGCCGGGCCGCGGAGCAGCTGATCTTTAACTCCGTCACCACCGGCGCGGCCAACGACATCGAGCAGGCCACCAAGCTGGCCCGGGCCATGATCACCCGCTACGGCATGAGCGACGAATTCGGCATGGTGGCGCTGGAGACCCAAGCCAACCAGTATCTGGGCGACGACACCGCCCTGGCCTGCGCCCCCGAGACCGCCGCGCTCATCGACAAAAAGGTGGTGGAGCTGGTGCAGACGCAGTACGACAAGGCCCTGGGCCTGCTGTCCGCCAACCAGCCCAAGCTGCACGAGCTGGCGAAGTTCCTGCACGAGAAGGAGACCATCACCGGCGAGGAGTTCATGGCCATCCTGAACCAGCCCGCCGAGACCCCCGCCATCCAGGAATAAGAGAATACAAAGCGCCGCCCCGGCTCGAATCCCCGAGCCGGGGCGGCGTCACATGATCCCGATGGCAAAAGACGGGCCGCAGGGCTTCAACGCCCACGCGGCCCGTCTTCGTCAGTCACTCACGCGCGGGTCAGCGCCGCGCTGACAAACGTCACCACGATCATCCCCGCGTAGGCCGCGCACAGCGCACCCACGGCGTACCACACGCCCGACAGGCCCGCCGCCGACAGCAGCGCGCAGGACACGCCGCCCATGAGCAGCGCCAGCGCGCCCGCGGACAGCACACAGAACCTCTCGACGGCCCTTTCAAGTCGCTTCATGACGCACACCCTCTTTTCATCCATCGCGTGGAATCGGTCACAGCCCTATTCTTCCCCGACACCTTGTATTGTAGCCGAGAATTGCGAAGGAAAAGCGGGTCGAACATTAAATAATTATGGCAAATGACGCGGCCCGTCAATCCAGGATGCCCAGGGTGATGTCCATCTCCACATATTCCGGATCGTCGGTCATGTAGCCCTCCTCGTCCAGGCAGCGATACACCTTCACGTGCACCGTGTCCCCGGCGGCGTGGTCGTCCAGCAGGGTGGAGAGCTCGTTGAAGGTGTGCACCCGCACGCCGTCGAATTCCACGATGATGTCGTTCAGCAGCATGCCCGCCTGGCCCGCGGGGCCTTCGGGATCCACCTCGCTGGCCAGCAGGCCGGCGGGGGGATAGGTGCGGATGGGCTCCTCCGGGCCGTCCAGGTCGCTCACCATGACGCCCATGCGCGGCCGCTTCACCACGCCGTAGGCCATCAGGTCGCTTGTCACGCGCTGGATGGTGGCCGAGGGAATGGCGAAGCTCAGGTTTTCATAGCTCATGTCCTCGATGAGGCCGCCCTTCAGGGTGGTCAGGCCGATGAGCTCGCCTGCCCCATTGAACAGGCCGCCGCCGCTGCAGCCGTAGTTGACGGCCGCGTCAAACTGAATGAGCGGCACGTTGCGGGTGAAATTGCCCATGTTCGCGCTGGAGCGGTTGACGCCGGAGATGTAGCCCACCGTCAGCGTGGCGGGGAACACGAGGTCGTTCAGCATCACGTTGCCGATGGCGATGGCCTGATCGCCCGGCCGCAGGGCGGAAGAATCGCCCAGCGTCACCGGCGTCACGCCCGTCAGCGGCTTTTCCAGCTTCAGCACCGCCAGATCCAGGCTGTCGTCGGTGAAGATGTCCCTCGCCCGCACGATCTGCCCGTCCAGGGTCTCCACCTCAACGTAATCCGCCTCGTAGACCACATGCCAGTTGGTGAGCACGAAGTCCTCCGCCAGCACCACGCCGGAAGCGCCCAGCGCCGTCTCGACGGTGGCGCCGTTTTCCGGCGACCAGGTCTCCGCCATGTTGCGCACCTGCACCACCGCGCCGCTCACCCGCTCATACACGTCCGCGATCGAATTGCCCTCGGCCCGGGCCGCGCCCGCCGCCAGCAGGAGAACCATCGCCAGCGCCAGAGCCAGTTTCTTCATCATTCCGTTTTTCATATCCGCACCTCTTTCCCTGTGTTTGATTTATTCTCCCGCTTTTTCCAATGTGAATACAAAGCTGGTGAGCCCGCCGGAGGAGGCCACGCTGATGGTCTGCCCGTGCTGTTCCACGATGCGCTTGGCGATGGCCAGGCCCAGGCCGGTGCCGCCGCCGGAGGTGTGGGCCTTGTCCACCTTGTAGAACCGCTCGAACACGAAGGGCAGGTCTCCCGCCGGAATGCCCACGCCGTCGTTCTTCACCGTCACGTAGCACAGATTGTCCACCACGTGGGTCCACACCACGATCTGCCCCTTCTCCGCCGCGAACTTCACCGCGTTGTCGATCAGGTTCGTGATCACCTGGGTGATCCGCGCGCTGTCCGCCATCACGAAGCAGGGCTGTTCCTTAAAGGAAATCTCCACGTCGATGCCCTTGGCCTCGATGCGCTGCTCGAATTTGAACAGGACGCTCAGGATCAGCTCGTCAATGTCGAACCGCGTCTTGTCCAGCGGAATCTTGCCGGACTCGAACCGCGACAGATCCAGGAGCTCACTCACCAGCTTCGTCAGCCGCTGGGTCTCGGAGAGCACCGTGCCCAGGTATTTCTCCCGCTCGTCCTCCCGGATGGTGCCGTCCAGCATACCCTGAACGTAGCCCTGGATGCAGGTCATGGGCGAGCGCAGCTCGTGGGATACATTGGCCACGAAGCTGCGGCGGGACTGATCCAGCCGGCCGATCTCCTCCGCCATGCCGTTGAAGGACTGGGCCAGCTGGGCGGCCTCGTCCGAGCCGGGAATGTCCACCCGGCGGTCGAAGTCGCCGTGGGCGAAGGCCTGCACCGCCTCGTTGATCTGGCGGATGGGCCGGGTCTGCCGCCGGGCGATGACCAGGGTCAGCGCCGCGCCCAGGGTGAGGGCCAGGATGCCCGCCAGCAGCGAATAGCGGATCAGGTCGGAGTAGTCCACCGCCAGCGAGTCAACGCTCACATTCAGCAGCACCGCGCCCATCACCGCCGCGCCATTGGCGCCGCGCCAGGGCACGCCGATGGTCACCGTGAGCGCGCCGGTGAGCCCCTGCAGGCGGATTTCCTCGCCGGAGAGCACCCGCTTGATCTGCTCGATCACCCGTTCGTCCCGCAGCGTCTCCTCGCTCACCTGATCGCCGTTGAGGATCACGGCGTAGCCGCTGGCGTTGACCAGCCACACCTCCGCGTCGTAGGTGTCCTGTATCTCGTCGATCTTGCGGTTCACCGCCGCGCTGGACGCCACGGAGGGGTCGAACAGCCAGTAGGAGGTGACGTCCCGCACCTGCATCAGCTGCGCCAGGTCCCGGGCCTGAACCCGTACCTCCGCCTCCAGCGCCTCCTGCCGCTCGGCGCGCATCAGCGCCACCATGGTGAAGGACAGCACCAGGATCGTGACGATCAGCACCGCCATGAACGCGGAGAACATCCGCCAGAACAGCGAATTCTTCACCGCTTATTTCACCTCGAACTTATAGCCCACGCCCCACACCGTGCGCACCGACCAGCCCAGCTCCTCGCTGCCCACCAGCTTGTCGCGGATGCGCTTCACGTGCACGTCCACTGTGCGGGAATCGCCGAAGAAGTCGTAGCCCCACACCTGCTCCAGCAGCTGCTCCCGGGTGAACACCGTGCCCGGATGGCTGGCCAGGAAGTAGAGAAGCTCCAGCTCCTTGGGTGGCATCTCCAGGGGCCGGCCCAGATAGGTCACGGTGTACTGGCTGATGTTGATGGTGAGGCCCGGGAAGGACAGCTCCTTGCTGGCGCTCGGGTTGTCCACCGTCTGGAAGCGCCTGAGCACCGCCTTGATGCGGGCCACCAGCTCCTTGGTGTCGAAGGGCTTCACGATGTAATCGTCCGCCCCCAGCTCCAGGCCCAGCACCTTGTCGAAGGTCTCGTCCTTGGCGGTGAGCATGATGATGGGGATGTTGGACACCTTCCTCACCTCGCGGCACACCTGCCAGCCGTCCATGACGGGCAGCATGATGTCCAGCAGCATCAGGTTGGGCGGGTCGCTCTTGAACAGCCTCAGCGCCTCGTCCCCCGCCGCGGCGGTGGTCACGTCGAACCCCTCCCGGGTGAGGTACAGGCTGATGAGCTGCTGGATGTTGGGATCGTCGTCAACGATCATGATCTTCAACTTATTCATGGTTGGTTGCACCTTTCTTTGTGGGTAATTCGCAATTCGCAATTCGCAATTCGCAATTGGGAACGATGCGTTTCTGGCTCTTTGTGATGGCGGTCAGAAGCCGAATCAATTCTTTGCAATCCGCATGGATGCTTGCAAAGGCTTTGGGGCCTATATAGCCGCTTTCATGGAGCAGGTCGAGCCAGTATTCCGTTTCACTGGCTTCTTTCAGCGCTATGTTCAGCTTGGCATAGAAGTCAGCTCTGCTCTGCCCGCAGACGGCTTCGCTGACATTGGCCCCAATGCTTGTGCCGCTGCGCAGCACTTGCTTGGAAAGAATGAACTCTTTCTTTTCAGCGTTCAAATAATGGTACAGCCTGATTACTCTCAGCGCAAATGCCTTGCTCTTATCAAGAACCACATTCTCATGCCGCACCGCCCGTTCCCCCTAATTGCGCATTGCGCATTGCGAATTGCGAATTTCATTTCGTCCTTTCCGATTTCTCATACGCCAGCCGGGGATAGTCATCCTCCTCCACGTAAATCGTGCCGCAATGGACGAAGCCCAGCTTGGCCAGCAGGTTCCGCATCACGCGATTGTCGCCGTGGGTGTCGATGCGCAGATGGTGGCATTGTTCGTACGCCCAGTTCAGGCAGAACGCGCCGATTCCGTTCTCCGACCCGTCCGCCGCGATCCGGTGCACCACGCCGTAGGGGCCCTCGTCCAGCCACGCGCCGTCCTCGATCTGGCGGTAGGTGGGCTCGATGTTCGGCCCGCAGATGAAGAAAAACGTGCCGATGACCTGGCCCCCGTCGTTCACGCAGACGTAGCTGTGGCCCTGTTCAATGTCCCGCCGGATGAGCGCCTCCGGCGGCCAGTTCGTGGGCCCCCACTGGTTGGGGTTGCCGTGGGCCGCCATGAAGGCCCGGGCATGGGCGTAGATGGCCATCATGCGGGGGATGTCCTGTTCCATGGATTTTCTGATCGTCATTCGCGTCACCTGCGCCCTCTCATGACAGCAATTCGCCGATGGCCTCGGCCTTCGTGGTGGGCACCCAGTGCCCCTCCAGGCAAATGTCCGCGTCCAGAGCCGAGATGGTCTCCGCCAGCTTCCGGCAGAGCGCCTTGTCCTTTTCCCAGGTGGGGAACACGCCGCCCATGGCGTCGCCCAGAAACAGCACTTTCTCACCGGCGGCGTAAATGAACGTGGAATCGTCCGTGTGAGGCGCTTCCGCCTGGAAAAGGCGAATGGGGCAGTTGCCCGCGTCCAGCGCCATGGCCCCCGTGAAGGTCATGTCCGCCAGAGACACGATCACCGGCCTGCCGCCAGCGTATTCCCGGCGGATGCTCTCATGCAGCCCCAGAAACCCATCCGGGCCCTCCCGCCGAATCTGATCGCGGAAGGTGCGAAGATGCCCGTTTGTCCTTTCGCCCGCCAGGCACAGGCCGCTCACCGCGTGCATGCCGAAGGTGTGATCCCAGTGCCAGTGGGTGAGCACGGTCATCTGAGGCAGGGGCAGGTCGGCGTCCGTCAGGGCCCGGTAAAACGCCTGAACGTGGTCGTCCGAATGGCCGGCGTCCACCGCCAGGCTCCAGCGGTCGCCTCGGATATAGCCCAGGTTCGGCCGATCCCGCTCCTCCTCGAAGGGCAGATACCAGATCCGTTCCGTCAGCCTTTTCAGCGCCATGCCATCCCACCCCCGTTCCCCAAATTGCGCATTGCGCATTGCGAATTGCGGATTTATTTCAGCGTCACAACCGTCACGCCAAATTGATAAATCAGATTTTACTTCAAAGTCGCCACCGTCACGCCGTCCTCGCCCTCGCCGTACTTGCCCAGGCGGAACTCAGCCACGGAGGGATGCTTTTTCAGGTGCTGCTGAATGCCGCTTCTCAGGGTACCCGTGCCCTTGCCGTGGATGATCTGCACGTTTTTCAGCGCCTGCATCACGCAGCCGTCGATGAACAGGTCCACCGCCTGAATGGCCTCCTCCAGGGTCATGCCCCGCACGTCGCATTCCATGCTCACGGCGCGGTTGGCCAGCGTCACGCTGCTGGAGGGCTTGGGCTTTTTCTTTTCCTCCTGGGCCCGCCGCATCTGGGACACGTGCACCTTCAGCTTCATGATGCCCGCCTGCACCAGCGCCTCGCCCTTGGCGTCCGGCGGGGTGACGATGGTGCCCTTGGTGTTCAGCGCCAGCAGCTGCACCGTCTCGCCGGGCTTCAAATCCTTGGGCGGCTCCACCAGGGTGTCCGCCTGCATGCGCAGGCCGTCGGACATGTCGTCGATGGAACCCTGCAGCTTGTTGCGGATCTCGTTCAGCTCGTGCTCCTTGAAGGAGGGGCCTTCCTTGGAGCGCGCCTTTTTCAGGTCGGAGATGAGCTGCTCGCTCTCCCGCTGGGCCTTCACCAGCACCTTGCGGGCGTCCTCCTTGGCCTTCTTGAGCATGCTGTCCCGCTGCTCGTTGATCTCCCGGCGCAGCTTTTCGGCCTCGTCCCGCAGGGCCTGGGTCTCCCTGTGGGCCTCCTCCGCCAGCTTGCGCTCCCGCTCGGCGATCTGCCGGTGGTACTCCGCGTTGGCGATGACGTCCTCGAAGCGAATCTGATCCTTGCTGAGCTTCTCGTTGGCGCTCTTGATGATGTATTCCGGCAGGCCCAGCTTTCTGGAAATCTCGAAGGCGTTGGACTTGCCCGGCACGCCGATGGACAGCCGGTAGGTGGGCCGCAGGGTCTCGATGTCGAACTCCACGGAGGCGTTCTCCACCCCCACGGTGGACAGGGCGTAGGCTTTCAGCTCCGCGTAGTGGGTGGTGGCCAGGGTGCGCACGCCCTGCTCCTTCAGCGTTTCCAGAATGGACATGGCCAGCGCCGCGCCTTCGGTGGGGTCGGTGCCCGCGCCCAGCTCGTCGAACAGCACCAGCGACTGGGGCGTCACGTTCTCCAGAATGGACACGATGTTGGTCATGTGGCTGGAGAAGGTGGACAGGGACTGCTCGATGGACTGCTCGTCGCCGATGTCGGCGAACACCTCGTCGAAGATGGCCAGCTCCGTGCCGATCTCCGCCGGCACCATGAGGCCCGCCTGAGCCATGAGGGTCATCAGGCCCACGGTCTTCAGCGTCACCGTCTTGCCGCCGGTGTTGGGGCCGGTGACCACCAGGGTGGTGAAATCCTGCCCCATCCACAGGTTCATGGGCACCACCTTCGTGGGGTCGATGAGGGGATGCCGGCCGAACTTGATGTTGATTCGCCCTTCCGTGTTCAGCTTGGGGGTGGTGGCCCGCATGTCCCGGCCCAGATACGCCTTGGCGAAGATCATGTCCAGCTCCGCCAGGATGTTCAGGTTGCCGGCGATCAGGTCGGCGTCCGGGGCGATCTTCTGGGACAGCGCCCGCAGAATGCGCTCGATCTCCTGCTGCTCCTTGCCGGTCCACTGCTTCAGGTCGTTGCCCGCCTCCACCACGCCCATGGGCTCGATGAACAGCGTGGCGCCGCTGGAGGACTGATCGTGGATCAGGCCCTGCACGAACTGCCGCGCCTCGGCCCGCACGGGAATGACATAGCGCCCCGCCCGCTGGGTGATGATGGCGTCCTGCAGGTACTTCTGCATGGAGGGATTGTGGATGATGGAGTTCAGCTTCTCCCGCACCCGGTCATTGCACTGGCGGATGTGCCGCCGGATGTCGTACAGCTCCGGGCTGGCGTGGTCGGATATCTCGTCCTCGGAGAGGATGGCGTCGAAGATTTCCTCCTCCAGGGGCCGGTTGGTGGACAGGCCCGAGGCCATGCCGGTGATGAGCGGGGTGTTCTCCCGGTCGGTCACCAGCGCGCTCCTCACGCCCCGGGCCGCCCGCAGGGATTCGGCCACCTCCAGCAGCGCCTTGGGGTTCAGCGTGGCGCCCACAGCTGCCCGCTTCAAATGCTCCCGCACGTCCTCGAATCCCAGCATGGGATTGCCGCCGGTGTAGGCGATGACCGTGCCCGCTTCCTCGGTCTGCTGCTGCAGATCCCGCACTTCGTAGGGATCGGAGGACGGCTCCAGCGCCGCGATGCGCTCCCGCCCCATGTCTGAAATGGCCAGCGCCGAGAGCATATCACGGATTTTGGTAAATTCAAGCACGCGAAGATTCCTCTCGCGCATCTTCCTCACTCCTGTCAATCTGAATCTGTTCTCTCTTATCTCTTCTCTATTCTCTCTTCTCAGAAAGCGCGAAGCGCCTTGCCTCATTCCACGCCCCGGAAGTAATGCCCCGTGGTGGACGGCTCGTTTTCCAGCCGCCGCCAGGCCTCGCTCTCTTTATAGTCCTCGCCCCGCAGCGCCGCCGCGTGCAGGCTCACGATGTCCGCCGCCTTCGCCATGTCCTCGTCGGTCAGGATCACGCGCCATGCGGCCGCGTCGGGCAGCCGGCCCACGTGCCGCAAGAGCATCATGGGCACGCTGTTCATGATCTTTACGATGCACCCGCCCGGGCTCTTCTGCCGCCGTAGCGGGAAGGCCGCGCCGGTCCGGTCGACCAGCCGGTGGGCGTTCAGCCTTTTCTCCTCGGCCACGCCGTCGCAGCGCACGCAGGCGCTGTGCCGCCCGCCCAGCTGTGCCCGGATGGGACAGTGCCGCAGCGACATGAGCCGCATCCGGCCGTACACGATCAGCTCGCGCCGTCCTCCCGCGCCCATCTGCCGGATCTCCCCCGCGTTCAGCTCCACAGAAGGCGTGTAAACCTCCGCGCCCCGGCCCAGGCCCGCCGCCGCCATGGCCCGCCGGGAAGCCAGATTCAGCCCCGCGTCCAGCCGCAGCGCCCCGGGCCATTTCATGGCCAGATGCGCCGCATTGGAGGCCAATACCGCCGTGATTTTTCCCTCGTTGGCCCAGGCCCATTCGTTGAGGCCCTCCAGCGCCTCGCCGTCCAGCATGTCCGGCAGCGCCAGCGCGAAGGGGAAATCCGCCTGAGCCGCCGCCTCGTCCAGCGCCGCCCGGGTGAAGTCCTCCGGGGCGAACACAGCCTCGTCCGCGCCGCGGCTCAGCGCGACGCGCAGCCTGTCCATGTCCGGCGCCTGAACCTGCAGCGCCGTCCCTTCCGGCCTGTCCGGGTCGGGATCGCCCGCCGCCGGCAGGGGATTCGCCGCCGCCTCGCAGCCTCGCCCGTCCTGAACGCGCCTTTCGCCCAGGGCCTCAAAGGCCCGCCGCCTCAGCTCGTTCAGCATGGACGCGGGCAGAAAGGCGTCCTCCTCCACGCTGAGACTCAGGTCGATCAATTCATAGGGCACCGAGCCGGTCTTCATCAGCTGGGCCCGAATCCGGGCGGGGTCCGCCGGGCGGCCGGTGGCCTTCTCCACCGCGTCGCCCTCAACATGCACCGTCCGCGCGCCGTCGGTCACGTCCAGCGCGGCCCTCTCGCCCACCTTGGCGCAGAACCGCCCGCACACCGGCTCCCGGCGGTTCTCGCCGTTCATACTGGATCGGGCCTCTTTCATCTGCTCGTCGCTGGTCAGCCGCCAGAGCGCCGTGCCCGGCCGGGCGCCGGAGGGGGTCTTCGCCCGCACCGTCTCCCCCGCCGCGCCCGCCACGCCGCGCACCGGATACTCCGCGCCGCTTCCGTCCCGGAAGGCCAGCGCGTCCGCCGCCGCCACGTCCCGGGAGAGCAGGATCCTGCCCGGCGCGGCCAGCTTGCCCACGATCGCGCCCGCGTGATTTGGCTTCTGATGGGACATCAGCTCCTGATCCACCACGCCGGGGCCGTAGCCCCGGGTGAAGCCGCCCCGGTTGAAGATCTGTAAAAGCGCCTCCCGGGTGTCGTCCTCCGGCTCGTACTCGCCGTAGGTCTCGTAAAGATCCAGCGCCTGGCGATATGCCCGGGTGACCACGGCCACGTACTCCGGCCGCTTCAGTCGCCCCTCGATCTTCAGGCTGCACACCCCCGCCTCCGCCAGGTCGGCCAGGTGGTCCAGGGGCCCTCCAGCCGATAGGGCAGGCGGCAGGGCTGGGCGCACTGGCCCCGGTTGCCGCTGCGACCGCCCACCAGGCTGGAGAACATGCACTGGCCGGAGCAACTGACGCACAGCGCCCCGTGGGCGAAGGCCTCGATCTCGATGCCCTCCGCCGCGCACGCCGCGATTTCCTCAAAGGTCAGCTCCCGGGCCAGCACCACCCGGTCGAAGCCCGCCGCTTTGGCGAAGCGCACGCCCTGCCGGTTGTGCACCGCCATCTGGGTGCTGGCGTGCAGCTGGAGGCCGGGCAGCATGGCCCGCAGTGCCTTCGCCACCCCCAGATCCTGCACGATGGCCGCGTCCACCCCGGCGAAGGCCATCTGCTCCGCCACCTCTTCCAGCAGCCCGCTCTCCGATTCCTTCACCATGGTGTTGACCGTCACGTGGATGCGCGCGCCCCGCTCGTGGGCGTAGTCCGCCGCCCAGCGCAGGGCGTCCCGGTCGAAATTGCCCGCGCCCGCCCGGGCGTTGAGCATCTGCGTGCCCAGATAGACGGCGTCCGCGCCGTTCTGAACCGCCGCGATCAGCGCCTCACGGGTGCCCGCGGGGGATAAAAGCTCTATGCTCATGCTCTGCCCTCTTTTTCCGCGCGCAGCGCCTGCAGCTCGCCCCGCTCGCGCTCCAGCTGAACCCGAAGGCGGGTGAGCTCCTCCTGGGATTTGGCCAGCTCGTCCGCGATGGTCATGGCGGCCAGGGTGGCGCTGTCCAGGGCGTTCAGCCGGGTGGCCAGGCTGAGCTCGGTGATTTTTCGGTCCACATAGCGCGCCACCCGCTGCACATAGGCTTCGGTGTCGCTGCTGCTGATGGGATAGTCCCGCCCGGCGATGCGGACGGTGGTTCTCGTCTTCGTCATATCATTCCCTCGTCGCGGCTTTGAATTTTCTACGATTATATCATACCGCAAATCCGCCCGTATTGCAAGGACACTTTGCGGCCAAGTGTGTCTCATCCGGCAAGGTGGAAAAGAAAGGACAGGGGTCTGGCGGCAATCGGGGTACTAAACCTCTTCCCCCTTAGTCCCCCTTCTCCGCTCTTCGCGGAGACGGGGGAAAGAAATGTTGTGGGCTTCGCCCACACTGAGCAGGGCTCCGCCCTGCACCTTGCTGGCGCGAAACGAAATGCCGATGCTCAAAAGAAGCCGTGCAGGGCGCAGCCCTGCAACCTCAGTTCCCCCGTCCCCGCGTGAGCGGGGAAGGGGGATTAAGGGGGAAAGGGCAGAGTACCCCGATTGCCGCCAGACCCCAGCCTCTCAATCCGACAACACCGGCTTTTCGTCCCTCGCGGGCAAAAAAGAAAAGGGGCCGGAAGCGGCTCATGCCGTCTCCGTCCCCCTTGTGTTTTTGTCATTCAAACAGCATAACCAGGCCGTGATCCACGCGGAAATGGTACATGCTGTCGTCAAAGTAGTTCCAGGCCGTCCGGCCGCCGTTCTCCAGCGCCATGCACACGATGTAATATCCGTCCGGCAGGCCGGACACGTCGATGCTCATGCGGAAGAAGGCCTGATCCAGGTTCGCGCCGGCGGTCTCGTCGAAGGACAGGTCGGCGTCCTCCGTACGGGGCGACACCGGATAGACGTTCAGCGTCGCGCCGCTGGTGGGGTCGGTCAGCAGGATATAGCCCTGGCTCTGAGCCGCGTCCTGCCCTTCAATGAAGGCGTAGCCCCTCACGATGATGACGCTCTGCCCCGCCGCGTCGAACAGGTTCAGCTCCTTCAGGCCCAGCTTGACGCGGGCGTCGGGCAGCTCCGGCAGGCCGATCAGCCCGTCGGGCAGCTGCGCCGCCTGGGCCATCTCCTCAGGGGGGATGGGCGTGGCGGTGGGCTCGGGCGAGGGGGCCGCCGTGGCCGCGGCCGTGGGCTCGATGGTGGGCACGGCCGTGGGAGCGGCCGTCACCTGCGCCGTGGGCTCAGCCGAGGCGGATCCATCCTGTATGGGCAGGGTGATGTTCACCGTGCCCTGCAGAATGAACAGGTAGAAGAAGCCGCAGACCGCGATCAGCAGCACGACGCCGATCAGGAAGCGGAGAATCGCCCCGCCGGCGCCGGGCCTGATGATGGACCGGCGTTTCTTTTTTCTGTTGCCCCTGCTCATGAGTGTGTTTTCCTCCAAGCCGCCGCCAAGCGGCGTTTTTCAATCAGACTCCGCTGTAAGCCGAGAAGCCGCCGTCGATGGGCAGCACAACGCCGGTGATGAAGCTGGCGGCCTCATCGCACAGCAGGAACAGCACCGCGCCCAGCAGCTCGTCGGCCTCGCCGAAGCGGCCCATGGGAGTGGCAGCCAGGATCTTGCCGGTGCGGGCGGTGGGCTGGCCGTCCTGGGTGAACAGCAGGCCGCGGTTCTGGTTGGTCACGAAGAAACCGGGGGCGATGGCATTCACGCGGATGCCGGACTTGGCCAGATAGGTGGCCAGCCACTGGGTGAAGTTGCTCACGGCGGACTTGGCTCCGGAATAGGCGGGGATCTTGGTCAGCGGACGGAAGGCGTTCATGCTGGACACGTTCATGATGTTGCCGCCCCGGCCGATCATGTCCTTGGCGAACACCTGGGTGGTCATCAGGGCCGCGATCACGTTCAGGTCGAACACGAAGCGCACGCCGGCGGGGTCCAGATCGAAGAAGGTCTTGATGCCCTCGATCTTGGCGTCGAACTGCTCGTCGTCGGTGGTGCCGCGGGGGTTGTTGCCGCCGGCGCCGTTGATCAGGATGTCGCAGGGGCCCAGCTTCTCCAGCACCACGTCGTGCGCGGCCTGCAGGCTCTCCATCTCAAGGCAGTTCACCTTCACGGCCACAGCGCAGCCGCCCGCCGCGGTGATCTCGTCGGCCACCTTCTGGGCGGCGTCGATGTTCAGGTCGAGCACGGCCACCTTCGCGCCGCACTGGGCCAGAGCCACGGAAAACGCGGAGCACAGCACGCCGCCCGCGCCGGTGATAACGGCAACCTTGCCGGTCAGATCCACATTCAACGGAAGCTTCATTATTATACCCACCCTTTCTCAAGTACAATTACCAGTCTATTTATTATACACACTGACAAACGACCTGTCAACTTTTTTCACCGTGAAGTGCCTCATTTGGCTCAAATTGGCGCTCAGTCCAGCACGCCGTGAACCGGATTCACCTTCATGGCGGGCTTGCGGTCGTAGTGCGTCTCAATGGGCCACACCGCGCCTGCGTCGCTGCTCTTCTCGAAGGCGGTGAGGATTTCCAGCACGTGCCGGGTCTGCTTGTAATCCGTGCGGCAGAAGCGGCCGGTCTCCAGGGCCTTCGCCATGTCCGCCAGGCCCAGGGCGCGGCTGTTCTCCGCGTAGTCGAAGGCCAGCGGGATCTCAACGGGCTCCTTGTCGCCGGGCTTGAACAGCTTCACCGGGCCGCCGAAGCCGTTGGGATCGGGCACGAACAGGGTGCCCTTCTCGCCGTAGACCTCCAGCCGCGCCTGATAGGGATAGTACACGTCGAAGGTGGTGAAGATGGTGCCGATGGCCCCGTTGTCAAAGTGCAGCGTGCCGGTCACATAAGTGGGCACGTCCACGGTGACCACCTCGCCGTTGTGGGGCTGGCTGGTGATGGTGCGGGTGGGGAAAGAGGTCTTGGTGACGCCGGTCACGGCCTTCACCCCGCCCACCAGGTTGATGAGCGCCGTGAGGTAGTAGGGGCCCATGTCCATCATGGGGCCGCCGCCGCGCTTGTAGTAGAATTCCGGGTCGGGATGCCAGGTCTCATGGCCCCGGCAGATCATGAACGCCGCCGCGCCGATGACCTGGCCGATCTCGCCGGCATCGATGAGCTGGCGGCAGGTCTGGATGCCCGCGCCCATGAAGGTGTCCGGCGCGCCGCCCAGCATGAGGCCCTTTGCCTCTGCCAGCGCCACCAGCTCCCGGCCCTCGTCCCAGTCCGCCGCCAGGTTGCCCGCCTCCAGCGCCGCCGTGGTGACGCCGTAGTGCTCGTAGGGCCGGGTCAGGTTCAGCACGATGTCCACCTCCGGGTCGGCGAAGGCGTCGTACATGGTTTCATACAGCTTGGGCACCTTGTAGGCCGCCTGGGCCTTCTCCGCCCGCTCCCGAATCAGATCGCACACGCCGATCAGGTTGATCTCCTTGAACGTCTCGGTGATATTCTTCAGATAAATCCCACTGATCGACCCCACGCCGATCATGGCAATGTTCACAGACATGGCAATAACCTCCGGACTTATAAATATAATTAGGAATTAGGAGTGAGGAATTAGGAATTTTATATTGCACTCATGGCGCGGCCGCGGCCGCGCAACCTCATCCGGCGCTGCGTGCCACCTTCCCCTCTGGGGAAGGTGGCAGCCCGAAGGGCTGACGGATGAGGTTCTTTCAGTCAAACTGGAATTCCCCATTCCCCATTTCCCATTCCCCATTGCCGCGCCTCCGGCGCGGCTTTAGTACATTTTCGCGGTGTTTTCGAAGCGGTCTGTGGTGAGGTTGTGATCCAGGGCGTACTGCTTGCCCTCGGCGGCCCACACCAGGCCCCGCTCCATCAGCACGCCCGCCTCGGGAGACTTGTCGAACACGTCGTCATGATGGCCCAGGGAGTTGTAGAACACCCGGCCGTTGCCCCAGTATTTCGTCCAGATGACGGGCATGTCCACGGGCTTGTTGGAGATGTGGTAGTAGTGAACCACCGGGAATCGGGTGGTGGCCAGCACCTCGATGGCGGGGTCCACGTGCAGGTAGTAGTGCTCGCTGCACACGTCGAAATCCTCCACGCCCTCCACGATGGGGCTGGAGCCCCGGCGCACATTCACCCGGTACTTGATGCCGTCGCCGCCGGGATGGCTCACCCACTGGCCGCCGGTCATGAACTGCCACTCGGTGTCCTGCCGGAAGGAGTCGCACATGCCGCCGTGGCAGCCCGCCAGGCCCGTGCCCGCGGCCACGGCCTTGGAGATGTTCACCACCCGCTTGTGGTCGATCTCGCCCATGGTCCAGCTGGACACGATCAGATCCAGGCCCATGAGCATCTCGGCGTCATCCAGGGTCTCCAGCGTGTCGGTGATGGTCACGTTGTAGCCGTGCTTTTCCAGCATGCGCTTGTACCGCGCGGAGACCAGCTTGGGCTCATGGCCGTCCCAGCCGCCCTGAAAGATCAGAACCTTCTTTTCCGTCTGCATATGGATCCCTCCCTGAATAATCATGTATGTGATAAAAACACCCGCTGTCATTATAGCATGACCGCGGGCGAAATGCCAATGGATTTTTGAGAGATTGTTGCCGTTTTGTTAGAAAAAGAGATGCATCCGCCCCGTGGAAGTCGGCGTGGGCTATCGGATGGCGGAAAAGGACGGATAGGGCTCAAAGCCCCATCCTCCACAGGGCCCGGGAGCTGGAGGATACCGCCAGCGCGCCGGCGGACAGCGCCTGCTCCACGTCCCGCTCCTCGGTCACCATGCCCCCGGCGATCACGGGCAGGTTCAGCGTGTCCCGCAAATGGGTGATGGCCTTGGGCACCAGGCCGGGCAGCACCTCGATCAGATCCGGGGGATTGGCGGTGAGATGGCGGATGCCGCCGTTCAGCGAGCTGGAATCCACCAGGAACAGCCGGTGAATGGTCATCATGTCCTGCTCCGCCGCCTTGCGCAGCAGCTGGGCGCGGGTGGAGATGAGCCCGTCCGGGGCCAGGGTCTGGGCGCACCACTGCACCGCCGCCGCGTCCCGGCCCAGGCCGTCGCAAAGGTCCAGGTGGATGAACACGTATTTCCCGGCCTCCCGCAGCGTCGCCGTCATCTCCGGCAGGGTCAGGATGGACCCGCCCAGCAGAAACACCGCCGCCACCCGGCTCTCCGCCGCCTCCCGGGCGTCCTCCATGGTGCGGGCCGCGGCGATCACCGGCCGCTGATGCACCGCGGAAAGGAATTCACTTCTCTTTTCCGGACCCATGTCAATTCTCCCTTCGATCAAACGAGGGCCGCCCCGATGACGGGATGGCCCTCCGTTTTTAGGTCGCTTCGTCGGCTCAGGCGTTGTCTTCCATCCACTTGATCAGGTCGATGTTGTACCATTCGGTGGAATTCAGGCTGCTGGAAGAATAGCCGCCGGGGGTGTACCAGGTTCTGGAGTTGAAGTAGTTGCTGTAGGTGTCCTTGCTGAACTTGTAGCCGTGGCGGGCCAGGATCTCATTGCGGGCGTAGGGCCACAGCGTGCGGTCGATGGCCAGGATGTCGCTCTTGCTCAGCTTGGTCACGTTGGAATAGGGCAGGATGTACTCGTTGGCGCCGATGAGCTGGGCCGCGTAGGGCAGGCCGGCGGTGGAGCCGCTGGAGCTGCCGCCGCTGGGAATGGCGGTGGGCGCGGTGGTGGGCGTCACGTTGGCGAATTCCTTCTCCATGGCGCGGATGAGCTCCATGTTGTCCCACTCGATGGCGTTCAGGTCGCTGGTCTTGAAGCCGCCGGGGCGATACCAGCTCTTCTTGGCGAAGTAGTCGGCATAGGCCTTGGTGTCGAAGATGTAGCCGTGGCGCGCGTAGATCTCATTGCGGGCGTAGGGCCACAGGCTGCGGTCGATGGAGAGCACGTCGTTGCGGGTCAGCCGCACGCTGCTGGAATTCGGGAAAATGTAGCTGGAATCGCTGCCACGGGAGGCCCTGGGGGCGCTGTCCCGGTTGATGGCGTTGATGGTGGCGTTGCCCGCGATGCCGTCGGCGGTGAGGCCCGCCGCACGCTGGAAGGACTTCACGGCGTTGGCGGTCTTCTGGCCGTAGATGCCGTCCGCGCTGCCGCTGAGGTAGCCCAGCTCGATCAGGCGGTTCTGCAGCTTGCGCACCTCGTCGCCGGTGGCGCCGATGGTCATGCTGCCCGCGGCGGTGTAGCCGGTGGCGGACTGGCCGGCGGTGCCGGTGCCCGTGGCGGTGCCGGTGCTGGTGCCGGGCAGGGGGTAGTTGATGCCGGTCTGGTTGCCGCCGGTGGTCTGGGCGTCGTTGCTCTCAACCTCGCCCGGAGCGGCGGTGGGCGTGGAGACGACCTCCTCGCCGGTGGAGTTGTAGCTCACGAAGGCGCCCTCCCACAGCAGGGTGGTCTGGCTGTCCTTCAGGTTGACGCGGCTCAGCTTGGGCTGCGCCAGGTTATACTCGAAGATGATGACGGAGTCGTCCAGGATGGCCATGTAGTTGTACGGGTCGGGCTCGTAGACCAGCACCTCGTTCTGGCCGCTCAGATCCGCCTGCAGCAGCGCCTTCTCCCGGTAGATCACCAGGCCGTAGTCGGTGGGGCGATAGCTCCAGTCGTACTGGCTGAGCACCTTGATGTACTGGGCGGTGTTCACATTCAGCCGATACAGGCAGCCGTCCAGCCACTCCTGGGTGTCGGAGGAGACGATGTAGCTGTCGTTCAGGTTGTGGAAGTAGACGTACTCGTCGTAGGCGTACAGCGCGGAGACGCCCTGGTCGAACTGCAGCATGTCGTTGCTGCCGTCCAGCATCATGCCGTACAGCCGGCCGCTGGAGCCGTTCACCGTGGCGCCCGCGGTGAGCGCGGAGGCCATCTGATAGTTGGCCACGTCGTCGGCGGACTCATAGTACACGATGCCGTCGGCGATGGTGTAGGCGGTCATGCCCCGCTCGGAGAGCTGGGTGGCGCTGCGGGCGGTCAGGTCGATCTCCATCAGGCGGCTGTTCACCAGGCAGTACAGCTTGCCGTTGTACAGGCACAGGGAATGGGCAATGGAGCCCGCGCCGAACTCGGCCACGATGGCCCGCTCGCCGTCGGTCTTGCGCATGATGGCCTGGAAGCTGGCGCCGGTGTAGCGCAGATAGTACACGTTGCCGCTGGCGTCGGCCACCAGGTCGCTGATCTGGGACGCGGTCTCGATCAGCGTCAGATAGCCGCCGGCGGCGGGCATGGAATACAGCGAGGACACGCCCTCGCCGGGCAGGATCATGAAGAGCTTGTCGCTGGTCTCCGCGGCGAACGCGCCGAACTTCGCCTTGATGCCGGTGTCAGCCGAGGCCGTGGGCATGACCAGCGCCGTCAGGCACAGGGCCAGCGCCAGCGCCAGCACCATGAGTCTCTTTGCGTTTTTCATCGAAAATAACCTCCCAACGCTTATATGCAGGAATGGATATACTTATCTGACGCAATTTTACAGGAAAAGTTGCGACGCGTCAATATCCGCGCGGCATATTTAACCGTATGGCCCTTTTCTCACAGGGTCACCACGGGAATGCCCCGGCTTTCAAAGGGCTCCGTGTCGATCATCACGGGCCGATCCGTGTCGAATTCCGGCCGGTAGTCGAGGCCCACCATGCCGTACTTGGCCCCGGCGGTCTTGTGGTAGGGCAGAAGCTCCACCCTTTGAAGCGCTTTCGCCCCGGCGACGCGCTCCGCCACCGCCTCGAAATGGGCCCTCTCGTCGTTCACCCCCGGAATGAGGGGCATGCGGATGATGAAGGGCGTGTTGCCCGCGCACAGCATGTCCGCGTGGCGCAGGATGGGGGCGTTGTCCACGCCGGTGAAGTGGCGGTGTCTGGCCTGATCGGTCAGCTTGATGTCCATCATGATGAGGTCCATGGTCTCCATCACCTGGCGAAACACCTCGTCCGGCGCGTAGCCGCTGGTCTCGACGGCACAGTGTGCGCCCTCCAGCAGGCCGATCACCTCCCGCACGAAGGGCCACTGCATCAGCGGCTCGCCCCCGGAGAAGGTGAAGCCGCCGCCACTCTCCTCCAATAAGGCGCGGCCCCGCAGCAGCTTCTTCGCCAGGGTTTCCGCCGTCATCCGTTTCCCCGCGATCCGGCGAAGCCCCTGTTTGCAGTAGGGGATGCAGCGGCCGCAGGCGGTGCAGGAGCCCGGCGTGGGGCAGTGCTTCAGGCACTCGCCGCAGTGGGTGCAGCTGACGGGGCTCACCGTGAGCTGCGGCTCGAGGCTCAGGCCTTCCGGGTTGTGGCACCACTGGCAGCGCAGGGGGCACCCCTTCATAAACACCGTGGTGCGGATGCCCGGCCCGTCGAACACGGCGAATTCCTTGATGTCGAAGACGACGCCTTCCATCACGCGCCCGCCATCAGCTCGACGCGCTGGATGATGTGATCCTGATAGCACTTGTCCAGCTCGACAAAGTAGCCGCTCCAGCCCCACACGCGCACGATGAGGTTTTTGTAGTTCTCCGGGTGCTTCTGGGCGTCCAGCATCCGGTCGCGATTGACGGTGTTCAGCTGCAGCTGATGCCCGCCGTTCACCACGAAGGAGCGCACCAGCTGGGCCACCTTGGTGATGGCCTCGTCGTCCCGGAACACGCTGTCGTGGAACTCGATGGTCAGGGGCCCGCCGTTCACCACCCGGGTCAGGTCGGGCTTGGTGAAGGAGCGGATGAGGGAAGCCGGGCCGTTGAGCCGGGTGTTCAGCGTGGGGGCGTAGTTGGCGGGCAGCGGCTCCTGGGCGGTGCGGCCGTCGGCGGTGGCGCCGATGTCTGCGGCGTGCCAGATGTAGTACATAGCCGAGCCCGTGCCCGCGCGGAAGACGCCGCCCCGCTCGTTCTTCAGGCCCTCCACCGCGTCGGCGAAGGTGTCCAGCAGGAAGCAGGCCAGCTCGTCCACTTCGTCCTCATCGTTGCCCATCTTGGGGCATTCGTATTTCAGCTGGTGGTGAAGCTCATCATAACCCTCGAAGTTCGCGTCCATGGCGGCGATGAGGGTCTCGGGGGCCAGCCCGCGCCGGAACACCATCTCCCCCACCGCCGCCATCGAATCCGCGGCGGTGGCCAGGCCGGTGCCGTGCAGGCCGTAGTTGTTGTATTTGCAGCCGGAGGCGATGTCCTTTCCCTTCTCGACGCAGCCCTTGAAGAACACGGAGAGATAGGGCGATGGGATGATGTAGATGTTTTGCAGCCCCTTTGCGATGTCCCGCACTTCCTTAAAGATGGCCTCCCGCACGGCGGCCTTCAGGGCGTCCATGTCCCCGATCTTCCCCAGCTTCTCCCGGATCACCCGGTTCACCACGCCGGTGAAGGGCAGCGCGCCGATGTTGGGGATGTCCATGCCCACGCCGGGCAGGATGAACTCCCAGCAGGCCGCCACCACGTAGTTGCGGGCGTCCCGCTCCTCGTAACCCAGCCGGACGAGGCCGGGAATGACCACGTCGTCGTTCTCATACTGGGGAAAGCCCAGCCCCAGCCGGGTGAGCCGGGTGCCCTTTTCATACAGGGACAGGGGCGTTTTCCCGTTCACGCGCAGGTTGATCTTGGGGTCGATGACCATCAGCTCCGCCGAGGCGGTGAGGCACATGTCGGTGAGCTCGTTGTATCCGTCGCCGCCCTCCGGCGTCATGCCCGCCAGCACCATGGACTGGCCGTTGTCCCCCTGCTGCATGCCGGTATACAGGTCGCTGTCCCGGTTGCAGGAGAGGAAGAACTCCTCGATGAGCTCCAGCGCCTCCGCCGGGGTGATTTGCCCGGCTTCGATGTCGCGGCGATAATAGGGCAGCATGTACTGGTCGAAGCGGCCCAATGTATTGTGGTAATCTCCCTCGCACCACATGCAGAAGTGCAGCGCCCGCAGCGACTGCAGCGCCTCCAGGAAGGTCTCCGCAGGCCCGGCGGGCACCCGCTCAAGCACCCGCGCGATGTCCTCCCGGCCCTCCTGCCGGGCCTTTTCGGCGTAGCGGGCGGCGAAGTCCATCACGGCCCGCAGACTCAGGCGCATGGCGTCGAAGTAGGCGTGGTCGTCTCCCTTGTCCGCTTCGTCGATCTCGGAGAGCACGGCGTTCAGGCCCTTTTTGATGATCTTCTCATAGTCCGGCGAGAGATTGCACACCCGGCCCTGCTCGTGGATATAGCGGCCCTTCGTGACGGCGGCCCACTCCTCATCCGAATAGATGCCCGGCAGATCCGGCAGCGTGCGCAGAAAGGCGATGCGCTCCCCGGGCAGGATCACCGGCGTCTCCGCCTCCAGGAAGGTTTTGAGGCGCAGCGCGGTGCGCTGGTAGTCCCTGAGCGCC
>CADARO010000050.1 GCA_902790345.1 uncultured Eubacteriales bacterium
GTCCATCACGATGATGACGTCCGCCTCCTGCACCGAGGAGATGCGCTGGGCGATGATCAGCTTGGTGGCGTCCTTCAGCTCGTTGCGGAAGGCCTGGCGGATGGAGGCCTCGGTGGCGGTGTCCACGGCGCTGGTGGAGTCGTCCAGTATCAGTATCTTCGGGTGCTTCAGCAGCGCGCGGGCGATGCACAGGCGCTGCTTCTGGCCGCCGGAGACATTCACGCCGCCCTGGCCCAGCTCGGTGTTGTAGCCGTCGGTGAAGGAGGTGATGAACTGATCCGCCTGGGCGCTCTCCGCCACGGCGCGAATCTCGTCCATGCTGGCGTTCTCGTCGCCCCAGCGCAGGTTCTCCTCAATGGAGCCGGAGAACAGCACGTTCTTCTGCAGCACCATGCCCACGCCCTCGCGCAGGTTTTTGAGGCTGTAGTCGCGCACGTCCACGCCGTCCACCAGCACCTGGCCCTCGTCCGCGTCGTACAGGCGCGGGATCATGGACACCAGCGTGGTCTTGCCGCAGCCGGTGGAGCCGATGATGCCCACCGTCTGGCCGGGCATGATGTGCAGCGACACGTTGTCCAGCACCTTGCCCTCGCTGTTCTTGTAGTAGCGGAAGGACACGTTGCGGAACTCGATCTCGCCCTTTTCCACCTGGCGCTTCGGCTGCTTCGCGTTCTCGTCGGACAGGTCCAGATCCTCCTCCAGCACCTCGCGGATGCGCTTGGCCGAGGCCATGGCGCGGGAGGAGTTCATGAAGAGCATGGTGGTCATCATCAGGGACATGAGGATCTGGGTGATGTAGGTGACAAAGGCGGTCAGGTCGCCCACGGGCATGGTGCCGGTGGCCACCTGCTTGCCGCCGAAATACAGCACCGCCAGGGTGGTGAAGTTCATGAACAGCATCATCAGGGGCGAGATGAAGATCATCAGCTTGATGGCGTTCAGGCCGGCCTGCTTCAGGTTTCCGTTGGCCGTGCGGAACTTGCCGCGCTCAAAGTCCTCGCGCACGAAGGATTTCACCACGCGCACGTTGGTCAGGTTCTCCTCGATGGTGGAGTTCAGCGCGTCGATCTTGCCCTGCATGGCCTGGAACCGGGGAAAGGCCCTCGTGATGAAGAACACGATCACGATCAGCATCAGCGGGATGGTCACCAGCAGCACCCGGGCCAGGCCGGGGTTCAGCGTGATGGCCATGAACAGCGCGCCGATCAGCATGCCGGGGGCGCGCAGGGTCATGCGCAGGATCATCATCACGAAGTTCTGCAGCTGGGTGATGTCGTTGGTCATGCGCGTGATGAGGGAGCCCGTGGCGAAATGGTCGATGTTGGCGAAGGAGAATTCCTGCACCCGGGAGAACACGTCCCGCCGCAGATCGGCCGAGAAGCTGACGGACGCCTTCGTGCCGAAGTACGCGCCGCCCACGCCGCCGGCCATCATCAGGATCGACGTGACGATCATGAACACCGCCGACCAGATGATGTAGCCCGGGCCCATGCCGGCCTGCACGCCGTTGTTCACGATGTTGGCGTACAGCTTGGGCAGCACCACCTCGCCCAGCACCTCGATGATCATGCAGGCCGGGGCCAGCACAAAATAGGGCCAGTAGGGCTTTACATACTTGCCCCACCGCTGCCAGAACGACACCTTTTCATTCGTCTTCAATGCCTTGTCTCATTCCCTTCTTCTTCAGGCGGCGTCTGGTCCTCCTGGCCGCCGATTTCGTCCTCCATCCGGCGCAGGTTCCCGTGAACCCGCTCCAGCGCGGCCCGCAGCCGCTCCGTCTCCTCGTCGGTGAAGCCCTCGAACATGCGGGAGTCGACCTCCTCGAAGATGCGCTTCGAGCGCTCCACCACGTCGGCGCCCTTGCCGGTGATGCGCACCTCGTTGCGCCGCCCGTCGGACACACCGGCGCGCCGTTCGATGTAGCCCCCCGCCTCGAGGCGCTTGAGCATGTTCGCCGCCGACGCCGGGCTGATGTCCATCCGCCGGGCCAGCTCGTTCTGCGCCGGGATCTGCCCCAGGAACGACAGCATCATCAGCATGTGATGCTGCCCGCCGTGGATGCCCAGCTCGGCGATGCGCCGCTCCACCAGGCGCTTGTGGGTCCGGCTGGCCCGCAGGATCAGATCCGCCGGCGTCCGGGGCCGCTGCGCGTCCTTCTGCCCGTTCATAGGCTCGCCTCCTTTCGTCATCAAGCTAATGATTAGTTTGCTTATCGTGTGTTATGGTATCATACGTCCATAGGCCTGTCAATATGATTAGCACGCTAATCAAAAACTTAATATGAGCATCTAAAAAGAGGAAGCCGCGCCAGGGCGGCCTCCCCCATTTATGCGATTTTGTCAGCGCTCCGTCATTTTGACGCGCCCGTCGTTCCACTCAATGTCCACGATTTTGCCGTTTCGCGCCCGCAGACCCTTCACATGGCCCTTCTTCCAGGTGGAGGGCAAGGCGGGCAGGGGCAGCAGCGTGCCGTCCGGGGCGGACTGCAGAAGCATTTCCGCGATGCCGGCGCAGGCGCCGAAGTTGCCGTCGATCTGGAAGGGCGGATGCGCATCGAACAGGTTCAGATAGGTGCCGCCGCCGTTGGAGTAGTTCTCGCCGCCGCTGCGGGAGGTACGCTCCGGGTTGCGGCCCTCCACCGTGCGCAGCTGATTGTCCAGCAGGCGCAGCGCGTGGTCGCCGTCCCGCAGGCGCGCCCAGTGGCAGATGCGCCAGCCCATGGCCCAGCCGGTGCTCTCGTCGCCCCGGCGCTCCAGGGTGGTTTTGCAGGCCGCCGCCAGCTCGGGCGTCTCCTCGGGGCTGATGAGGTGGGCCGGGTGCAGGGCATACAGCTGGGAGACGTGGCGGTGATGGATGTCGAACTCCTCGAAGTTCTCGTTCCACTCCAGCAGCTCCCCCGCCCTGCCCACGCCGAAGGGCGCGAGCCGCTCCAGCGCCGCGGTCGCCGCGTCGGCCACCTCGTCGTGAAGGCCCAGCGCGGCCGCCGTCTTCTCCACGTTCTCGAGCACGTCGCGAACGATGGCCTGGCTCATGGTGGTGGACTTGGCCACCGCCAGGGTCTCGCCGTTCAGCTTATAGCAGTTTTCCGGCGACGTGGCCGGGGCCAGGATCAGCGTACCGTCCTCATCCTCCGTCAGCAGCGCCAGGTAGAACTGGGCCGCCTTGCGCAGCACGGGCCAGGCGGTGTCCCGCAGGTACGCCTCGTCCCGGGTGTACTCGTACTGCTCCCACAAATGCCGCGCCAGCCAGCCGGAGCCCATGGGCCAGAAGCCGAACACCGCGCTGCCCGGGTTGTGCGCGCCCACGGGGGTGGACAGCCGCCACAGGTCGGTGTTGTGATGGGCCACGAAGCCCGGCGCGCCGTAGAACCGCTTTGCCGTGCGCTCGCCGCTCTCGGCCAGCTCCGAAACCAGCCGCACCAGCGGCTCATGGCACTCGGGCAGGTTCACCATCAGCGTGGGCCAGTAGTTCATCTCGGTGTTGATGTTGATGGTGTAGTTGCTGTTCCAGGGCGGGGTGACGCTGTCGTTCCAGATGCCCTGCAGGTTCATGGCCTGGGTGCCCTCCCGGGAGGCGGCGATGGTGAGATAGCGGGCGAAGTTGAAGTACAGCGCGTACAGCGCCAGGTCGCTCTCGCCGTTTTCGTGGCGGTAGAGCCGCTGGTCGGTGGGCAGGAACTTCTCCTCTCCCCCGCCCAGGTCCAGCTCCACCCGGTCGTACAGCGCCCGGTGATCCGCCACGTGGGCCGCCTTCAGCGCGTCGAAATCCTTTGCCGCCGCCGCGTCCAGCTCAAGTCGGCAGGGCTCCACATAGGGCTTGCCCTCCAGCACGGGATGCCTGTTCCAGCCGTTGAAGGAGGTGCGGGCGTCGAACAGCAGCGTGGCGCTGTCCGCGTTGGACACCCGGATGCCGCCGCCCTGCCGCTTCATGGAGCCGCCCTGGATCAGAACCCGCAGCTCGCCGTAATAGCCGATGCCCCTGGTCTCGTCCGTGTCGCCGTAAACGATCTTGCCCCGGGGCTGCTGCGGGTCGCCGTAGTGCCAAACGTAGGTGGGGCAGTTGCCCTGAATGGAAATGGAGCCATCCGCCATGGACACGGTGGCGTCCATGGCCGCCGTCAGATTCACGCTGAAGCTCAGCGCCCCCGCCCGGTCGGCGATGAGTCTCATGACCAGCGCCTGATCCGGCGCGCTCACGAAGGTCTCCCGCAGGAACCGCGCGCCGTCCGCCTCGTATTCCACCCTGTGCACGCCGGTGGACATATCCAGCTCCCGCCGGAAATGGGACACGGCGTCCCCGTGGGCCATGGTGAGGTTGATGTCGCCCAGGGCCAGATAGGCCTGGCTCCACAGTGCCTCGAAGCGCTGCTCCAGCTCCTCCTGGGCCTCGCTGTATTTGCCTTGCATGACCAGCTCCCGGGCCCGGTTGAAGGACGCGATCGCCTCGGGATTGTCGTGAAACATGGGGTAGCCGCTCCAGAGCGTGTCCTCGTTGAGGCACACGCGCTCCTCCTTCGAGCCGCCGTAAACCATGGCGCCCAGCCGGCCGTTGCCCAGGGGCAGCGCCTCGTTCCAGCTGCGCGCGCCCTCTCTATACCAAAGCAGGTTCGTTCCTCGATTCATTGAATGAAACCCTCCTTCCGTGGTGCTTTCATTATAGCACAAACCGGCGCGGGGAGACAACGCCGTTTTCAGGCGCGAAAAAAGCCGCCCCGCCGGCAAGCGAAGCGACTTGAATCATGGTTTGTCATTCCCCGAACAGCGCGGCCCAGGTGTCGTGGCCGCAGACGCCGTCCGCCGTCAGGCCCCGGCTCTTCTGGAACGCCTTCACGGCGGCCACGGTCTTGGCGCCGTAGTAGCCGTTGTACTTGCCGCTCAAAAAGCCCAGCTGGCTCAGCCGTTCCTGAACGAGGAACACGTCCCGCAGGTAGTCCTCCTGATGAAGGGTCTGGTCGAAGCGGGTGTAGGGCCGCAGGGGCTCGGGCGCGGTCTCGTCGGTCAGGGGCGAGGTCTCGTTGGCGGGCAGGCCGAACAGGTCGTTCAGCGTCACGAAGGTGTAGCCTTTCTTATAGAGCGCCGGCACCAGTGACCTGATGGCCTTCAGGTCGGAATCCGTGGTGTGGAACAGCAGGATGTCGCCGGAATGGATGTTGCCCGCGATGTAGTCCACCGACTGGCTCACCCCCACCTTGCTCCAGTAGGCGATGCCGTAGTAGCCCATCTGGCGCAGGTAGGCGTGGGTGCGCTGGTCGTAGCGGTTGTCGCCGCCCCGAGGTCGCAGGAAGTGCATCTGATAGTTCACACCCAGCGCCTCGCTCACCGCCCGGTTCTGATCCCAGATCTGATGGGCCAGGCCCTCGTCGTCCTCGTGGTAGAGGCCGCTGTGATCCCAGGTGTGGTTCTCGATCTCGAAGCCGTTCTCCCAGGCGGATTTCAGCGTGTCCTTCAAAAAGTGCACGTTCTTGCCGATGGGAAAGATGGTGGCCCGGCCGCCGTACTTCTCAAACAGCTCGATGATGGCCCGCAGGTTGTTGGGCTGGTTGCAGTCGTCGATGGTGAAGGCCAGCACCTTGTCGCCGCTGTCGCAGCTGAAGCACACGGGCAAAAAGCCCTCCGTCACCTCGGGCCGCACCATGGCGCTCACCCGGGCCATGGCCTCGCTGGTGGGCATCACGTGGTCGGCCAGTGCGGGGACGGCGGCGAGTGCCGTCATCAGCGCCAGCAGCGCGGTCAGCAGTCGATAAAGGCCGGGTCTTTTGGTATGTTGAAGCAAGTGAATCTGTCCCTTTCTTTTGTAAAATCCACTCCCTTTGACGGCCCGGTCGTGGAAAAGTTCACCTTTTTTGTCGAAACCTTGTCAAACGCCGTCAGTTCTGGCCGTAATAGGCGTTTTTGCCGTGCTTGCGCAGGTAGTGCTTGTCCAGCAGCGCCTGCTGCATGGGGCCCCGGTCGGGGTTGAGCATCATGGCATGCCAGTCCATGAAGGCCACTTCCTCCATGACCACCGCGTTGTGAACCGCCTCCATGGCGTCCTTGCCCCAGGCGAAGGGCCCATGGGAGAACACCAGAACCCCCGGCACCATGGCGGGGTCCCGGCCCTCAAAGGTCTCCACGATCACCCTGCCGGTCTCCTTCTCGTATTCGCCCTTGATCTCCGCCTCGGTCATGGGGCGGGTGCAGGGGATGGCGCCGTAAAAGTAGTCGCCCTGGGTGGTGCCCATGGCGGGGATGTCCGCCCCGGCCTGGGCGAAGGTGGTGGCCCAGCGGGAATGGGTGTGCACGATGCCGCCGCATTCCGGGAAGGCCTTGTAAAGCTCCACATGGGTGGGCGTGTCGCTGGAGGGCTTCCATTTGCCCTCCACCCGATTGCCCTCCAGATCCACAACCACCATGTCCTCCGCCGTCATGCTGTCGTATTCCACGCCGGAGGGCTTGATGACCACCAGGCCCTTGTCCCGGTCGATGCCGGAGACGTTGCCCCAGGTAAAGGTGACCAGATTGTATTTGGGCAGCAGGAGATTCGCCCGCCACACCTGCTCTTTCAGATCATTCAGCATGTCTTTTCACCTCACATGGCCGAAATGGCGGCCTTCTCGACCGGCATCGCCTTGATATAGCGCTCCAGGAAGCGCTGGAAGCCCTCGATGTCGCTTCCCTCCGCCATGAGCGTGGCGGATTTCGCGCCGGCGAACACATTGTTCTCCAGATAGTCCTCCAGCGGCTGGCCGTCCTTCTTCCAGAGCATGTAAGCCGCCAGCAGCGCCATGCCGTAGGGGCCGCCCTCCCCCGCCGTCTCCATCACGGACACCGGGCTGCCCACCGCGGCGGACAGCATCCGCTGGCCCACGCCCGGCGTCTTGAAATAGCCGCCGTGGCCGTACAGCTTGTCGATGGGGATGTTCTCCTCCTTGGTGAGGATGTCCAGGCCGATCTTGAGGGTGGCCAGGGCGGAGAGCAGATGCGCGCGCATGAAATTCGCCAGCGTCAGCCTGGCGTCCGGCGTGCGCAGGAACACGGGCCGGCCCTCGTCCAGGTCGGTGACGCCCTCGCCGGAGAGGTAGTTGTAGCTCATGAGGCCGCCGCAGTCCGCCTCGCCCTCCAGCGCCTTGTTGAACAGCAGCGTGTAGAGGTCGCCCTTGTCGATCTTCACGCCCGCCGCCCCGGCGAATTCATGGAACAGATTCACCCAGGCGTTGATGTCGCTGGTGCAGTTGTTGCAGTGCACCATGGCCACGGGCAGACCGGCGGGGGTGGTGACCATGTCGATCTCCCGATGCACCCCCAGGGGATGATCCACCACCACCATGGCAAAGTCGGAGGTGCCCGCCGAGACGTTGCCCGTGCGCACGGCCACGGAGTTGGTGGCCGCCATGCCGGTGCCCGCGTCGCCCTCCGGCGGCGCGAAGGGAATGCCCGCCTCCAGATCGCCCTCGGGATCCAGGAAGCGCGCGCCCTCGTCGGTGAGGCGGCCTCCCGCCTCGCCTGCCCTCAGCACCCGGGGCAGCACGTCCCGCAGCCGCCAGGCATAGCCCTTCTTCCCGATGAGCGCGTCGAACTTCGCCATCATGCCGGCGTCGTAATCCAGCGCGGCGCTGTCGATGGGAAAGACGCCGCTGGCCTCGCCCACGCCCAGCACCCGCTGGCCCGTGAGCTTTTCATGGATGTAGCCCGCCACGGTGGTAATGTGGTTCAGGCGCGGCAGATGTTCCTCGCCGTTCAGCATGGCCTGATACAGGTGCGCGATGCTCCACCGCTGGGGGATGTTGAAGCCGAACAGCTCGGTCAGCTCCGCCGCGGCCGGGCCGGTCATGGTGTTTCGCCAGGTGCGGAATTCCGTCAGCGGCCGCCCCTCGGCGTCGAAGGGCAGATATCCGTGCATCATGCCGGAAATGCCGATGGCCCCAACCCGGGTCAGCGCCACGCCGAACTTTTCCTTCACGTCCCGCTTGAGATCCGCAAAGCAGGCCTGAACGCCTTCGTGAATGGCCTCCATGCCGTAGGTCCACACGCCGTTCACCAGCTGGTTTTCCCATTCATGGCTGCCGGAGGCCACGGGCAGATGGTTTTCGTCGATCAGCACCGCCTTGATGCGCGTCGATCCCAGCTCCAGCCCCAGAACCGTCCTCGTAACGTCCATCTCTCTCATCCTCTCTATCTCAAATCTTTTCTCTGTTCTCTTTTCTCTGTTCTCTCTTCTCTCGGCCCTTTTCTCTCTCACGCCAGCCGTCCGCTGGCCGTGGCGATCACCGTTGTGCCCAGGTCCACGGTCGCGCCGTAGCGATCCGTGCCGCTGTGGGCGTCCACCCGCACCGACACACTCAGCTCACCCAGCGCGCCGCGCCGCCGGGCCTCGCTCTCCGCCAACTCCCGCGCCGCCGCCCGGGCCGCGTTCAGCGCCTCCTCCGCGTCCTCGTAGCGCTCCATCCGATCCGCCGCGTGAATGGTGTAGGAGAACCTTCCGTCCGCGCCGAAGCCGGAGCGTATTTCCACCGTGGAGCGGGCGTTCACGTCCGCCACCACCGCGCCGATGGCGTTGGCCACGCCGGAATGCTCCGGTATGACGCACCGGACGCCCAGCGCCTTCGCCACCTCCGGCAGGAACAGGTGGATCGGCGCGCCGATGCCCACCAGCGCCGCCGAGGCGTCCAGCCTGAGCGAGAAGAAGTCCTCGTCCTCTTTCTCGTCCCGCCGCGCCCACTTGCGGGCGATGAGCGCCTTCGTCTGGCTGTCCAGCCCGTCCTTATACACGTCCGGATAGGTGGACTCGATGAACACCCGCGCGATGTTCTCAAAGAGACGCCGCTCCACCAGCTCATACACCCGGCCGCACAGCGCCTCCATGCCCTCCTCGTCGTCCTCCAGATCGGGCAGAACCCGCAGGAAATAGTGGGCCGCCAGGCGGGAGGCTTCCGCGTCGAAGGCATCGTAATCGCGGCGAATGTGCATGATGTCCGTGGGCGTGAGGCCGCAGCGCATCACCACGCCCTCCCGCTCCAGCCGCTCGCTGTCCAGGCGATACATGTCCAGCGCGCTGCCGCCGACGCAGACGGGGCCCTCCGCCAGCGCCTCGATCAGGCGGCGCTCCGCGTCGTTGTAGCGCTCCGGCCGCGCCGGCGCGTGAACCAGATAGAGGAATTCATGCAGGGGCCGGGTGTGGGGCCGCGACTCCGCCAGTAGCGCCGTAAGCGCCTCCCGGATTTGCGGCCACTTGCCGGCCGCCACGCACAGGGGCTCCACCCGCCGGGTGTCCAGCGCCAGCTGCCGATCCGTGATGACCAGCCGGGTGTCGCCGCCCAGGCCGAAGGTGTCGATGAACACGCCCCGGATCTGGGTGCGCCAGGAGCCGATGCGGATGCCGCCGGTCATCTGCGGCGCGCCGCCCCGCAGGATGGAGATGTCCGTGGTGGTGCCGCCCATGTCCACGATCAGCGCGTTGGGGCAGTCGGTCAGCGCCCGGCAGCCGATGACGCTGGCCGCCGGGCCGCTCAGGATGGTCTCCACGGGGCGTGCGCTGGCTAGCTTTTCCACCATCAGGCTGCCGTCGCTGCGCACGATCACCCGCAGCGCCCCCAGGCCCCGCTCCTTCAATGCCCGATCCACCGCCCGGAGGAAGGACTCCACCACCGGCAGAAGCCGGGCGTTCAGCAGCGCCGTGGCGCCCCGCTCCATGATGTTCAGCCCGCTCACCAGCTCGCTGGCCATCACCAACGGCACGCCGTAGCGCCCCTTCAGCGCCTCCCGGGCCTCTACTTCGCACACGCCGCCGTTGTGCATGGCGTTCAGCTCCACCACGCCCAGCGCCTCCGCCTGGCTGAGGAAGGCGTCGTTTTCCGCCATCACCTTCGGCCAGTCGGGATGATCCACCACGCTGCCGTCGAAGGAACCCTTCGTGTCCAGGCAGAGCACGTCGTCGTAGTTGAGGCCGTATTTTTTGTCTGCCCCCACCCAGCGCAGGGTCTTCTGGGTGCTGCCCATCATCACCAGCCGGGCGCGGCCGCCCTTGTCCTCCACGCAGGCATTGGTGGCCAGCGTGGTGGAGAGGGACACCACCTCCGCCTGCTGAAGCAGCGCCTTCGGCAATGTGTCCAGCGCCTGACCAATGCCCAGCGAGAGATCCTCCCGGGTGGTGGGCGACTTGCCCGCCGCCAGCACCTTCTTCGCCTCGAAATCGTAGATCACGGCGTCCGTGTACGTGCCGCCGGTGTCGATGCCTATGCCGTATGACATGTGTGTTTCTTCCTCCGTCGCGGAACGCGATTATCCCCTCACCAGCCTGATCAGCGCGCGGATGTAGTCCGGGTCGCTGCCGCAGCAGCCGCCGATGTACTTCACGTTGTGCTCCAGCGCCGGGGCGCAGTCGTTCACGAACGTGTCGATGTCGAACTCCACTTTGGTCTCTCCGTCCACCACCACGGGCTTGCCCGCGTTGGGCTTGAAGATGAGCGGCAGGTCGGTGTACTTTTCAAAGGACGCGATGATGGGCACGGCCATTTCCGGCCCCAGGGAGCAGTTGATGCCCAGCGCCGTCACCGGCAGACCCTCCATGGCCTCCACGAAATACTCCACGGAGTGTCCCATGATGGTCTTGCCCACCTCGGTGAAGGTCATGGTGGCCAGGATGGGCAGGTTGAACTCCGCCGCCGTCTCCACGGCCACCCGCAGCATGTCCGCGTCCATGAAGGTCTCAAACCAGATGAGGTCCGCCCCCGCCTCCACGCCCGGCGCGATCATCTCGCGGAAGGCTTCGGCGGCCTCCTCCTCGGTGAGGTCACCGTAGGGCTCCATCATCACCGGCAGCGGCCCGATATCCAGCCCCACCTTCGCCCTGTCCCCCGCCTCGGCCTTGGCCAGGCGCACGGCAGTGGACACCAGTTCGGCCACGTCGTAGCCCTCGCGCTGCGCCGCAAAGCGGTTGGCGCCGAAGGTGTTCGCCTGAACCACCTCCGCCCCGGCCTCCACATACTCCCGCGTCACTTCCGACACGATGGCCGGATTCGTGATGTTATAGCGCCACACCGGCGCCTTATCGCTCGCCTTTTCCCAGAGTTTTGTGCCCATGGCGCCGTCCAGCACCACGATGTCGTTTCGCCTCACAGCGTTTCCCTCCAATCAATCTCTTTCTCTATTCATCCCGCCGCCGTCATCCCTCCCGGGTCAGCAGCGCACACGCTTCGCCCTTTTCGGTATACGCCTCCACGGTTTCCGGCTCGAAGGGCAGGCGCAGCGTCCGCCTCTCCCCCGGTTCGACGCGGGTTTCGATGAGCTGCTCCCCCGCCTTGCCGGCAACGCGGCAGGCGGTCAGCGCCTCGGGCAGCGGATTCACGAGCTCCAGCGCCTTTCCCGCCACGAAGGCCCAGGCGAACGCGCCCTCCCGGAACAGGCAAACGCCCGTCGCCCCGGACACGGCCAGCGCCGCCTCCCAATCCTCCCTCAGCGTGAGGGCGGTGCCGCCCTCGTAGGCGTGCAGGCCGGTGATGACCTGAACGCCCGGCCGCAGGGAGCCGCGCGTCACATCGCCCACCCAGGCGGCGTCCTTTTCGTAGGCCTTGCTGTAGGCCATAGGCAGGAAGGCGTCCACCAGGCCGGCCAGGTCGTCGTAATTCTGGCCGTAATGCAGGTTGGCAAAGGCCAGATCGTCATAGGCGCCCTCCGGCATCAGCGCCGCGCTGAGCAGCGCCTCCGGCCTGGCCGCCCGCACGGCCTCACACAGCCCTTCGGCAAACCGCGCCACGTCCCGCCGCCTCGCATCCGCCAGGGCCAGCGCGTCTTTGTCTCCCCGGCGATAGGCCTGGAAGATGGCCTCCCCGTCCGGCGAATCGCAGAGGAAGGTCTTTTCCATCAGCTGGCGCACGTGGGGAATATCCACGCCCCGCCCGGCGTAGCGGGCCTGATCCTCCTCGCTCCAGCCGCAGATCAGATGGTTATAGCGGATGTAGTCCAGGTGAACGCCGTCCGGGTCGTAGCGGGTCAGGAAATCGGCCAGCGCCTCCCGCATGAAGCGGAGATACCCCGGGTCCGCGATGCTCACCACGCCGCGATCCCGGCCGTTTTTGTAATGATACAGGCCGGATTCGGGATGCGCCGCCTTATAGCGCGCGTCCGACGCGGAGGTGAACCAGGCGTGCAGCTTCATACCGCGTTCGTGGGCGGCGTCCAGCGCCTCCCGCATGAGGTCGCGGCCTGAAACCATGGGCGGCACCAGAGACGAGGCAAACGCCGCCGTGCCGCTGAGACCCTTCGAGAGAAAGAAAACATCCGTCACGCCCGCCCTGGCGCAGGCGTCGAACGTCGCCGCCGCGCCGCGTTTCGTCAGGCTTTCCGGCCACATCCACACACCAAGCATCGCGCCGCACCGCCTCTCGCTTTTTCTTCGTATTATATCAGCATTCGCGGCATTTGTAAATCCGAAAACGCGCCTGAGCGGCAGGCCCCTCCCCCGCCCCGGCGCGTCAGGCGGGGGACCACGCAGATTCTTTTGCCAGAAATTACATTTCCGCAATGCGCGCGGGCCCCGGGCGGCCGCCAATCGGATTGAAAAACTGAAAAAAATGCGCTATAATGAATGCACATCCACAAACGAACAAGGGGGAGTTACCTATGCAGCAGGATATGATCGTCATCCTCGACCTGGGAAGCGAGCAGAACGCGCAGCTGGCCCGCGAGATTCGCGCGCTGGGCGTTTACTCCGAAATTCACCCGCATGACATCACGCCCGAGGCGCTGAAGGCGCTGCCGAATGTGCGCGGAATCATCCTCAACGGCGGCCGGAACCGCAACGTGAACGGCCAGGATGTCGACGTGTCGCCC
Source organism: uncultured Eubacteriales bacterium (assembly GCA_902790345.1). Classification (GTDB taxonomy): domain Bacteria; phylum Bacillota; class Clostridia; order Christensenellales; family Aristaeellaceae; genus Firm-10. The sequence goes on from CADARO010000050.1 coordinate 12,807, forward strand.
GAACTGTACGCGCTGGGCATTCCGGTGATCTCGGCGGATCATCCGGCCTCGAAGGCGGCGGTTCAGCTGCCCGCCTGGCCCGAGGACAGGGCGGAGCGGGACGCCTGTCTGTCCAACTTCCTCTTTGAGACCTGCCATGCCGGAAAGAACTGGAACATGGACAACTTCATCGCCGACCAGATCGACCTGATCCGCGCCCAGGTAGGCGACGGCAAGGTGCTGCTGGCCCTGTCCGGCGGCGTGGACAGCTCCGTTGTGGCGGCGCTGCTGATTCGGGCCATCGGCGACCGGCTGACCTGCGTGCATGTCAATCACGGCCTGCTGCGCAAGGGCGAGCCGGAGCAGGTGGTGCGCGTGTTCCGCGAGGAGATGGGCGCGAACCTGATCTACATCGACGCCGTGGACCGCTTCCTGGACAAGCTGGCGGGCGTGGCCGAGCCGGAGACCAAGCGCAAGATCATCGGCGCGGAGTTCATCCGCGTGTTCGAGGAGGAGGCGCGCAAGCTGGAGGGCATCAGCTTCCTGGGCCAGGGCACCATCTATCCCGACATCATCGAATCCGGCACGAAGACCCAGAAGAGCATCAAGGCGCACCACAACGTGGGCGGCCTGCCGGATGATCTGCAGTTCGAGCTGGTTGAGCCGCTGAAGATGCTGTTCAAGGACGAGGTGCGCGCCGTGGGCAAGGCGCTGGGCCTGCCCGACAGCATGGTGTACCGCCAGCCCTTTCCCGGCCCCGGCCTGGGCGTGCGCTGCGTGGGTGCCATCACCCGCGACCGTCTGGAGGCCGTGCGCGAGTCCGACGCCATCCTGCGGGAGGAGTTCGACAAGGCGGGCCTGGCCGGCAAGGTGTGGCAGTACTTCACCATCGTGCCGGACATCAAGTCCACCGGCATCAAGGACAACAAGCGCGCCTTCGAGTGGCCCGTGGTGCTGCGCGCGGTGAACACCGTGGACGCCATGACTGCCTCCATCGAGGAGATCCCCTGGCCGGTGCTGCACAAGGTGACCGAGCGCATCACCCACGAGGTGAAGGGCGTGAACCGTGTGCTGTATGACCTGACGCCGAAGCCGACGGGGACGATTGAGTGGGAATGATGCCTGAGCCCCGAAACCCCTTGATTTCATTGGGCTTTTGAGCTCCGGACACCCCTCGTGGCAACGATTTGGCAACACTTTTTCATCATTCGCGGGGAAGGAGGCTGATCGCATGAAACAGCATATTCGCATCGACAAACTGAAGCCCAACAAAGGCATTCTGAATTTCTCCCATCTGCTGGACGCTCCGGCGGGCAAGCACGGCTTTGTGCATGCGAAGGATGGACATCTGTATTTTGAAAACGGGCAGCGCGTTCGCTTCCTGGGCTTCAATGTTGCCACCCGCTCCAACACGCCAG
>CADARO010000051.1 GCA_902790345.1 uncultured Eubacteriales bacterium
CGGGCGGGTGGCGGATGATGAGATTGCGCCGCTCATGGGCGCGCTCTCGCCCATGCTGCCGGGCACGGAGGCGGAGGCGCTGGAAGGGGCGTGAGGCTATGAGAAAGTGGCTTGTGAAGGTTCAGGCTATGAGCCGGGCGCGCGTGGCGGAGCTGCGGTATTTTTGCCTTCAGTATGGCGAGAAGCGGGCGAGGGGAAACCGTCACGACCTGGCCGACGTGGCAATGATCGAGAGCGCGGCGGCGGAGGCGTGCGGCGGTTCGTCTTTGCTGTATGACTGCCTTATGGACAACGTGACGAAAGAGACCGCAATTCACCGGCTCAATGTGCCCATGGGGACAAGGCAGTTTTACGCCATGCGGCGCCGGTTCTTCGCGATCCTGGACGAAAAGCAGCACGCATAAAGAAAACCGCCCGAAGGCGGCATGGTGGGAGCGACGGTCACACTATACCAGCTTTCGGGAGGTTGTGTCAATGGACATGGAAAAATTGTCCAGGGAAAACAGCGGCTTGATCTACACCGTTGCGCGGCGATTCCTCCGCCTCTGCGCGCTCGACCGGGCCGCCGATCTGGAAGACCTGATGCAGGCCGGGCATATCGGACTTTGGAAGGCCGCTGAGACCTTCGATCCGACCAGCGGGAAAAGCTGGGCAGGCTGGGCAGCCTGGCATATTTCGGTGGAAATGCAGGCGCTGACAGGCGTCAGAACCACGCGCCGCCGGGCCGATCTGGGCGCGGCAAGCCTGAATGCGCCGCTCGTGTCGGGCGAGGCTGACGGCGATACCCTGGGCGACATGATCGCGGACGAAAGCCTGCCCGACGCGCTGGACGGGCTTCTGCGGGCGGAGGCGCGGCAGGAAATGCGCGCGGCTGTTCACCGACTGCCCGACCTGGAACGCGCCGTTATAACAGGGCACAGCCTGCAGGGGATCAGCCTGGAAGCGCTGGGCGAGATGCTGGGCAGGCCGGCGGAGGATATTCAGCGGGCCATGTGGCGCGGTATGCGGGCGCTCAGGAAGGACAAAGCCCTGAAGGCCTACATGCTCGACCTTGAAACGCGATTCTATGCGCACAAGGGCGTGATGGCTTATAACCGGGACTGGACAAGCACCACCGAAGCGGCAGCGCTTTGGCGAATTGAACACGGGGAGGGGCTGTGAACCATGCTGACGAAGGACGAAGCACAGAAGCAGGTGGGCGCGATGCAGATCAAAGCGGCCTTTGAAGGCGTCAGCCTGAGCGGGGCGGCGACCTGTGACCACGTATCCGGCGGAGGCGGCAAGATCAAGCTGCGGGCGCGGTTCGGCCACGGGATCAAGGCCGTTCTGGATTTTGACGAATACGGCGAAAGCTGGGAGGCGGAGGTGCTGGAAAACGACGCGGGCGGAGGTTGATTCCTCCGCCCTTTTCTTGAAATGCGCTCAGACGGCCAGAAATGGGCCTGGCGTCGTCTTTTGACCTTTGAATGCTCCCTTCTACGTCGGACGCATGAAAACGGCTGGAAATGCCGTTTTCCGGCCTCTGCGAAAATCTGACGGCAGGCGAGAAAAAGGCGGCAAACGCTTGACACGCCTCCGCCGATGCTGTGCCTTGCCTATGCTGTCAATCCTCCGCCTATATGAACCCATCCCGTTCTAGGGCAGCCTCGACTGCAGCAATGATGTATTCCTGCCTCGATGCGGCTTTGCCTGCTTCGATTGCTGCGGCCAACCTGGCGGGGAACTGTTTCTCTTTTCGCGGCTCGAAGACGATTCTGTCCACGTTTTTGGCCTTCCATTCACCAATCTTTTCAATGTTCTGCTTTGACGGCATAGTATCACCTCCGCCCTTAATTATAGGTGCTGCTATGCCTCTTTTCAATAGCTTCACCTAAAACTTAACACGGAAAACTAGGTGAAGCTATTGACTAATAGGTGAAGCTATGATATACTATATCCAGAGCTTGAGGGAAGGCCAAAGGTGATAACAGAGACACCGAGGCAAGAGCGGAACCGGATGCAGAAGAAGCGGTAGTCAATCCGTTGACTGCAAAGAAGCCCTCCGCCGCCTTCCCAAAGCTGAGACCGGCGAAGCAAGATGATGCTTCACAATCTGGCGGCTGTCATACGGATGAGGAAACGCGCGACGCCCGATAGTGACGAAGGACGCACCAGGCCGGCAATTCTTTTCGAGAGGAGGCGGAGGCTGTGAAGTACGATCTCAAGGCAATCATGGCCCATGCGTGGCGCATCTTCCACAAGGCGGCTGTGAGCTTCGCGGAGGCGCTTCACCGGGCCTGGCTGAGCGCGAAGGCGGAGCCGATCAACGCGGCGCGCATCGAGGCGGCCAGGGCGGAGGCGGGCGTCGTCGAGACGGTCAACACCTGGGCAGGTTGGAAGGCGCTGGGCCGCGAGGTGATCCACGGCGAGAAGGCGCTGTTTGGCTGTGACCTGATTTGGGGAAGCCACGGCGACGGCGCCGTGTACAAGGCGCGGTTCTTCGGACTGAGCCAGACAGCATAAAAGCCCGCCGCTCTGGTACAGCGGCAGGCCGGGCCACACGACGAACACACAGAAGGCCGCGGGGCTGTGGGTATTATATCACGGTCCCCGGCCAGATTTCAAGGGGGAGGAATAAGCATGCCCAGAGGGAATGAAGTCCATAAAGCCGTTGCGATGCTGCTATGCGAAGAAGGGGCTTTCCCGTCGCGGGAAACGCTCAAGTCGGATTTCTCAGAGGCGCGGGAAGCAGCTGAGGCGTCGCTGTTCGGTTTCATCTACAAACTGCCGAAGCCTTCATCGATCGAGGCCGAAGAACTGGCCACAGCGGCGATTGCTTCGACGACCGACGAAGCCTTCGAGCGCGGCTTTCGGGCCGGGATAAGATTCATCATCCAGGCGATGGGAGGGGATCAGGCATATGGTGAAGGTCAGGACAGTGCACAGGGCCGCGACGCTGTTGCACAGTGAGGGCGGGCGCTGCCCGAAGCGGAAGGACATGCGCCGGCTGCGCCTGGCGCGACACCTGGCGAAGCATTCAGACGATGGGAGGAAGTCGAGCACATGGAAAAGGTCAAAGAACTGCATGCGGCGGCCATGTTCCTGCGGTGGCAGCCGGAAGGAATGCCTTCCCCGGATGAGCTGACCACGGCGAGCGAGACGACGCGCGCACAGGCGGAGGTGGATTTCTATTCATGGGTTGCCACGCTGCCCGAATCACTTCGGGATGATGCCAGGACGCGGGCAATGCTTCTCTCAATAGCCTATGGAAGCGAGGCCTTCGAGCGGGGCTTTCGGGCGGGAATCAATTTCATGATCCAGGCGACACAGGAACGATAAAACACAGGGCGGAGGCGCAATCCTCCGCCTTTGCTATACCCATGCCCCCCTGGTGCGACGTCTGCCGAATGGGGGACGGTATGCCGGCAGGGGGAACCCCTTCCCTCTCCGCGGACTTTTTCACGGTGAAGGGGGAAAGCGGAATCACCAAGCAGAAAAGTTATATAATCATTGGCGTTTGACTGAAATAATCTTTGAGAAGGCCGCGTGAAAATCGGCAGGAAAACACGGGCAAAATGGGGTAAAAAAATCTGTTAGGGGTAAAATTAGGGGTAAAACGCCTTTTTGAGTAAGCAAAAAGCCCCGAAATCTCAATGATTCCGGGGGCTTTCGCGTGGCGGAGAGTTAGGGATTTGAACCCTAGGTACGCTATCAACGTACACACGATTTCCAGTCGTGCGCCTTAGACCACTCAGCCAACTCTCCAGATGACTATCAGCCGTCAACAGGAGATATTTTACCTCCTTTTGACCCATATGTCAAGATGGTTGAGTGGTAAAATTTTTAGAAAGATCGCGCCGGGAGCAGAAGGCCGTTACTCGCTCCAAATGGCGAAGGGGATGCCCCTGGCCTGGGCGAAGGCGGCTGCGGCGTTGTCGCTCTCGCAGAGGAACACCACGCCGCTGTCGAAGGCGTCCTCCGCGATCTCGGCCACGTCGTCCGGCATGTAGACCAGAATCAGATTGGCGCAATCGGCGAAGGCGCGGGAGCCGACGCGGCGCACGCCCTCGGGCAGGACGATCTCCCGGGCCGGACTGCCGGCAAACGCCTCCTCGCCGATCTCATGAAGCGAGGCGGGCAGGGTCAGCGGATCCTCGCCCCGCACGACGATGACACATTCCGCCGTGAGGCCCGCCCAGGTGACGGTGATCCGGGTGGCGCCGGCGTGTTTGGGCGTCACCACGCCGTCTGCCACCGCGGCGATGCGATCGTCCACCACCGTCCAGGTCATGTCATCCTGCGCCTCTACCGGGATCATCAGCGCGGTCAGCGTCTGTTGCCTGTCGTCTGAATTGGCGAAGACCAGCGCGTGCGGGAGAAGGATGAGCATCGGTGCGATGCCGGTGCCTTCAAACGCTCTGTTGCCGATTTTTTTCAAACCCGCGGGCAAATTGATAGCCGTGAGGTTGGCGCAGTTCAGGAAAGCGCAGCTGTCGATCAGTTCCACGGTGTTCGGCAATGTGACCTGCGTCAGGGTGGTCACGTTTTGGCAGATGTTTTGAGGGACTGTTTTCGCGCCAGGGGCGAGAATCAGGTGCTCCACGCCGCTGCCGATCAGAATGCTGGCGTTACCCAGATATGGCCGGCAGGTTGCGCCAGCCGGCAGCGTAAACTCCTTTACGCCGGTATTGCCCGAGAGGATGGCGTATCCCAGCCATTCGACGCCGTCAGGCAGATTGAGCGATGTGAGACCGGTATCGGAAAACGCCCACGGATAGATTTCCTTGAGCGAAGCAGGCAGGGACAGATCAGTCAGGCTCATACAGCCGCTGAAAGCAGATTGGCTGATTAACTCTATGCCCTCGGGAATGACAACCTCCTGCAATGCCGTCGCGCTTCGACAGGATTCCTGAGGAATAACCGTTCTGCCCGTTTCAAACACCACGCGTCGCACATTGCTTCCGGACAGCGCGTCGAACATGGTCTCTACGCTTGCGGGAACAGTGAGCTCCGTTACGGGTGTATTGCGCAGCATTTCCAAGTTCAGTGAGATTACGCCCTGCGGCAGGGAAAGCGCCATCAGACCGCTTTCCGCAAAAGCACCATAATCGATTTGTTTCAGAGCGGCGGGCAATGTGATTTCCGTAAGCCCCGTACAGCCGCTGAACGCCAGGCCATTGATGCGTTCCACTGTATCCGGCAGGGTTACGCTTGTCAGAGTAGTTACGTTCCGGCAGATGCTCCCAGGTACCTCTTTTGAGCCGGGAGCGAGAATCAGGCGCTCCACGCTGCTGCCGATCAGGATGCCATCACTGTAAATGCTCTGCAGATTGCCTGCGCCAGCTGGCAGCGTAAAGTCTTTGACGCCAGTGTTTCCCGAAAGAATGGCATAGCCCAGCTGGTCGATGCCATCAGGCAGATTGAGCGATGTGAGCCCGGTCCCAGAGAACGCCCATGTATGTATCTCCCTGAGCGAAGGGGGCAAAGCCAGATTTGTCAGGCTTGCGCAGCCATCGAAGGCCGACTGGCCAATTATCTCCACGCCCTCGGGAATGACGGCTTCCCGCATTGATTCTGCACCGGAGCAGGCGTTCTGGGGGATTTCCGTCCGCCCGGCCTCGAACGTTACGCGCTGCACTCTGCTGTCCCTCAGGGCGAAATCCATTGTTTCCACGCTGGCGGGGATGACCAGTTCGGTCACATAGGGCGTTTCCGGCAGGTCTCCTTCATCGAAGGCGCTGCTCCGGGCGGCAGCCATGACGACCTTGATCATGTCATTGCCCAGCGAGACAACACCCTGCGGCAGCATCAGCGCGGTGAGATAAGTGTTGGCGAAGGCCTCTCGGCCGATTTCTCTCAACCCGGTGGAGAGATTCACCCTCAGTAGGCCTGACCACTGGAACGCGCCGTCTTCGATGACTGTCACGCTGCCCGGAATGGTGATTTCGCGCAGGTAGGGACAATCGTGGAAGGCATATTCCTCGATGTTGGTCAATCCCTCTGGCAGCTGAACTTCGGCGATGCAGAGTCGATTATCCTGCCAAGGTTTTTCGGTCATTTCGCCTGAGCCGGCGATTTCCAGCAGGCCGTCGCCATACTGGATGTAGGTGAGGTTCGGGCCGCAGATGCCCTGAGAGAGCACGATGCGCTCCCAGTGGGCATAGAGCGTCTGATCGGCGGTGAGATCGTAGGTGTCGTTTTTTGTGACCACACTGCCGCCCTCCGGCGCGTCGAACCAACCCAGGAAATTATAGCCGAACCGGTCCGGCGTGGGGATGTAGCCGTAAGTCCAGCCCTCATAGACGGTGATGGAATCCCGCGCCAGGTCGCCGCCGTTGGCGTCCAGATACACAGTGTGCTGGGGTGGGTAGACGATGGGTTCCTGCCAGTCGTAGCGCAGCAACATCGCCGTCTGCAGTTCGATGGCCTGGAGTTTGTTCGCCCATTCGGTGATCTTGGGATCGTTGAACTTGTTGGCCACCAGGGTGAGGTAGTCTGTCGTCTGGCTGGACAGATTGCCGATGATATGATCAGCGACGAGATCGTCCGTGCCGAAGAGCTTGTCAGCCAACTGGGACACAGCCACGGCCTCGCCGATCTTGCCAAGCCAGTCATACCAGGCGTAGTTCATTTCTTCATGATACAGTGCCAGCCCCATGTCCATGGTGGCGAAGGCGGACTTATTTTTCTGATAAGTGATGATGAAATCCATGGCGTCCTTGCCGGTGGGAAAGGAGGCTCCGTTGTTCTTTGCCCGCTGCATGAGTTCCGACAACTTATAAATAGATACATCTTTCTCCGCCAGCTTGGCCTGAGAGTAGATGAACTCCTGCCGGGTCATGGGTGGGATACTGAGGTTCAATTCTTCAATGACCTCATTCCAGGCGTAATCCATGACCTCGCCGCAGACTTCCTTGGCCAGCTCTGCCACAGTGATCTCCAGCGTCGTTCCAACTGTGGTCACTGTGCCGTGTACGTTGCCCAGCACCGCCAGACCCACGTCAACCAGCGCAGCGGTAAAATCGCAGTAGTAGTTGGCCCAGCTCGAGTAGATACTGGCGTTGCTGAGATCATTGACATAATCGCGCAAGCGGTGGTTTACGCGGGTGATGTAGCCGTCTACTGAGCCGTACGCATTCACCTCCTGGGCGTAGATCCTGTTTGCCCTTGAGATGAGCTGCTGCTCGTATTCCGCCTTATGCGTGACGAACGGGTCTTCCTCTTCCTCCTCCGCCAGCGCGCAGCAGGCCGCCGAGATCAGCAGGATCAGGGCCAGCAGCGCCGCCAGCATTCGCCTGAAATGCCTTTCGCCCATGAGAATACTTCCTTTCATGCGCATAGTTCTTCACTTTGCTAATTATCATACCACAACCAGTCCTCCCTTGCAAGGCATAACCTGCCCCGCCAGGCCGTATGCTTGGGTAAGACAGAGGGAGGGACGCGTCTATGACAGAGCGAAACATCTACGGGGACATCGCCACCAGGACGGACGGCAACATATACATCGGCGTGGTGGGGCCGGTGCGCACCGGGAAATCCACCTTCATCAAGCGCTTCATGGAGCTGCTTGTTCTGCCGAATATGGAGGAGCCCCACCGCCGCCAGCGGGCCATGGACGCGCTGCCCGTCAGCGGCGCGGGCCGCACCATCATGACCACCCAGCCGAAATTCGTGCCGGACGAGGCGGCGGAGGTGCGCCTGCGGGATCAGGCGGCGCTGAACGTGCGCCTGGTGGACTGCGTGGGCTATCTCATCGACGGCGTGCTGGGCACCCAGGAGGACGAGGTGGTCCGCATGGTGCGCACGCCCTGGTTCGACCACGACATCCCCTTCGAGGAGGCGGCGGAGCTGGGCACCCGCCGGGTCATCGCCGAGCACTCCACCCTGGGCCTGGTGGTGACCACCGACGGCACCGTGGCCGACCTGCCCCGCGCCGCCTACGCCGCCGCCGAGGAGCGGGTAGTGCGGGAGCTGAAGGCCCTGGGCAAGCCCTTCATCGTGCTGCTCAACAGCCGGGAGCCGGAGAGCGACGGCGCGCAGCGGCTGCGGGAGGCGCTGGCGGCCAAATACGACGTGCCCGTGCGGCTGCTGAGCGTGGAGGCCATGACCCTGGAGGACATCCGGGCCATCCTGGAGGACGTGCTGTTCGAGTTCCCGGTGCGGGAGGTGTGGGTGGAGACGCCCCGCTGGCTGGAGGCGCTGGGGCCGGAGCATCGGCTCTGCGCCGAGGCGGAGAGCGCCCTGAAGGAGGCGGCGGGGCGCATGCGCCGGGTGCGGGATCACGGGGCGGTGGCCGCGGCCTTCGCGGGCAGCGAGCACTTCGCCGGGGCGGACACGAAGAAAATCCGCCTGAGCGAGGGCGCCATCGAGTGCGCGCTGCTGCCGGCGGAGGGGCTGTTCTATCAGATTTTGAGCGAGGAGAGCGGCGAGAACGTCACCGGCGAGGAGCACCTGATGGCGCTCATGTGTCAGCTGGTGAAGGCCAAGCGGGAATACGACCGGGTGGCCGAGGCGCTCAGGGCCGTGCGGGAAACCGGCTACGGCCAGGTGCTGCCCGATCAGGCCGAAATGACCCTGGAGAAGCCGGAGATCGTTCAGGCCGGTGGGCGCTATGGGGTGCGGCTCAAAGCCAGCGCGCCGTCGCTGCACCTGTTCCGCGTGGACACCCGCACCGAGGTGAGCCCGGTGGTGGGGGCGGAGAAGCAGAGCCGGGAGCTGGCGGAGCACCTGATGACCCAGCTGGAGCGGGACCCGGAGAGCATCTGGACCACCAACATGTTCGGCAAATCCCTGGGCGAGCTGGTGCGGGAGGGCCTGGCCGCCAAGCTCACCCGCCTGCCGCCGGACGCCCCGCCCAAGATGCGCGAGGCCCTCTCCAAGATCGTGAACGAGGGAAACGGCGGAATGATCTGCATATTGTTATAGAGAAGAGAGAACAGAGAAAAGAGAAGAGTGAAGAGATTGGTTTGCCCGAAGGGCGCCTGACCTCCTCACTCTTCTCTTTTCACGCTTCGCTCTTCGCTTTCACGATGCGCGCGTCCACGGACTGGACGGCGGTTTCGCCGGGCGCCAGTACCAGAAAATCCTCCTCGTTCCAGTCGCCGGAAAGGAAGCGCTCCAACAGACCGGTCTGCCCCTCGATTTCGTGAAACGACCAGCCGTAGAAGTCGGCGGCGTCTTGGGTGACTTGGGCGTAGGGGGCGTTGTTCAGAAAGGGCATTGAGATGTAGGCGGCATTGTGATAGTTGTTCAGGCCCCCTGTCTCGGTAAGCAGGTATTCGATGGTCTCCTCGTCGTAACCGGCCTCCTCATAGCGCTTCACCTGCCGGTCGTGGCTGGCCTTGCCGGGCATGGAGGTGTTCTCGATCCAGCTGGCGGTGTAGAAGAAGCAGCCGGGGATCTGGCGAAAGAGGGCGGCGTAGCGCTCCTTCGAGCCCAGGAACAGGGTGATGCAGTCGTGAGCCCGGGGAATGACCAGCCGGTGCCGCCGGGCGGTGAGGCCGGTGGTGGCGTTGGAGCACAGGCCGTAGCCCAGCAGGATGGCGTCGAAATCGCCGGAGACGCCCTCCTGCCCGTCGCCGCCATCCAGCAGGATGGTGTGGGGGTCCTCGCCGGACTCGATCAGGTCGATTTCCCGCTGCAGCCACTGGCGCAGCTGCTCCGGGTGGTTGTGGTAGGCCTGGCGCATCCAGGTGATGTCTATGCTGTTTTCAGACAGCGCGGCGATGTAGCTCAGTTCCCGGAACAGCGCCTTGCAGGCGATCAGCTTCAAGCGCATGGAATCAGCCTCCTTTGACAGGGCGGTCACGCCGTCACAGCTCCAGCATTTGCGGCATCATGACGTCGCCCCTGTTGATTTCAATGAGGGCATAGCGGCCGTCCATGAGGGCGCCGGGATTCACCAGCAACACGCCGCCCAGGTTCCGCACGCAGCGGGCGTGAGTATGGCCGAACAGGGCCAGCGACGCGCCCTTTTCCTCCGCCCGGTAGGAGAGGGGCTCCAGGGTGGTCTTCACCCGCAGGGTGTGGCCGTGGCAGAGGAACACGGTGGCCCCGCCGAGGGTCAGCACCACTTCGGCGGGGTTTCTGAAATCCATGTCGCAGTTGCCGGGCACGGAATACACCGGCTGTGCGAGGTTTTTCATCAGCCACTGGGCGTCGCCCGTCATGTCGCCCAGGTGGATCACGGCGTCGATGTCGCCGCGCCGTTTGATCTCCTGAGCCAGGTTCATGAGCATGGCCTTTTCATAGTGGCTGTCCGAGGCGACGATGAGCTTCACGGGGTCGCCTCCCGTCACAGCTGCCTGAGCACCGCCTCGATGGCCCTGGCGCGGTGGGACACGGCGTTCTTCTCCTCCAGGGAGGCCTCGGCGAAGGTCTTGTCGAAGTCGGCGCTGAGGAACAGGGGGTCGTAGCCGAAGCCGCCCTCGCCCCGGTATTCCCGCAGGATGGTGCCCTCGCAGGCGCCCCGGCCCACGATGGGGCTGTGGCCCGGCCGCACCAGCGCCATGACGCAGGCGTAGCGGGCGGTGCGCTGATCGTCCGGCACGTTTTCCAGCTCCTTCAGGAGCAGCTGGTTGTTGGCCTCGTCGTCGCCGTGCACGCCGCAGTAGCGAGCCGAGTGCACGCCGGGCCGGCCGCCCAGGGCGTCCACCTCCAGGCCGGAATCATCCGCGATGCAGGCGCAGCCGGTGAGCTTCATCAGGGCGTTGGCCTTGATGAGGGCGTTCTCCTCGAAGGTCTCGCCGTTCTCGTCGATGTCCGGGTCCAGGCCCAGCTCCTTCATGGACACCACGTCGAACCGGTCGCCCAGCAGCATGCGCATTTCCCTGAGCTTGCCGAAATTGCCGCTGGCCAGCACCAGCCGGGGCTTTTTGCCGATGACCTGAGCGGCCTCGTCCAGCGCCTCCAGCTGCTTCTCCATGAGGGTGGCGATGCCGCCCTCTCCCAGGGCCAGCAGGGTGTTCAATTCGCTCTTGTGCAGCGTGCGGCCCTCGCCGGTGCCCTGGATCTCCACGTATTCCATCTCGCCCGTGGCGGGGTCCCGGGTCATGACCAGGTTCATGTCCACCTGGGCGCGGCTGTCCTCGATGTATTCCAGATCCAGCAGCGCGTCGTCCTCCACCACGCCGCAGCTCACCGCGGCCAGCTGGCGGGTGACGGGGGAATCCATCATTTTGCCCTCTTTCATCAGCTTGTCCACCGCCAGGCACAGCGCCACGAAAGCGCCGGTGATGGAGGCGGTGCGTGTGCCGCCGTCGGCCTGGATCACGTCGCAGTCCAGATAGACCGTGCGCTCCCCCAGGCGGGTGAGGTCGCAGCAGGCGCGAATGGAGCGGCCGATGAGCCGCTGAATCTCCACGGAGCGGCCGTCCCGCTTGGTGAATTCCCGCTGCTTGCGCCGGTCGGTGGAGCCGGGCAGCATGGCGTATTCGGCGGTGAGCCAGCCCTTGCCGGTGCCCTTCAGGAAGGGCGGCACGCCGTCCTCCACCGAGGCGGTGCAGATCACCCTTGTGCGGCCGCACTCGATGAGCACCGAGCCCGCGGCCATTTCGGTGAAATGGGGAATGATGTTGACCGGGCGAAGCTCATCCGCCCTGCGGCCCTTTGTGCGCTGCATGATGTTTTCCTCCTTATGATGACGTGTTTTGTTTATGCTGATCGAACGCCGCGGCCCATACAGGCCTTCCCATTGAGGAACAATGTCGTCAATTGATGCGATGGCGCTCTGTTTCGCACTGGCGGGGTGCAGGGCGGAGCCCTGCTCAGTGTGGGCGAAGCCCACAACAATCATTTCCCCGTCCCCGCCAGAGTGGGGAAGGGGATTAAGGGGAAAGGGTACGCACTGCATTGCTTCGCCAGACTCTTATGTTGATGACTTTTCCTTCGATGAGAAGCCTGTTGGATTATCTGACCTGATCGAACGCCGCGGCCACGGCCTTCGCGTTGGCGAGCATGATCCGCTCATAGGCCGCCGCGTCTCCGTCGGCGGGATGGGTCATGAGGGTGTCGATCTTCACGCAGACATAGCCCGCCGCCTCCAGCGCCTCCGTGAGGTTTTGGGGAGCCTGCCGCTCCAGCAGCACGATCTCCGCCCCGGAGGCCGCCAGCGCCGCCATGAGATCCTCCAGGTCATTGCCATAGGGGTCGCTGCCGGGCTCCCGGGGATACTCCAGGGCGATGTCCAGCTTCAGCTCCCGGGCGAGGTAGCCCAGCCCCTCGTGCAGCAGCGCCACCGGCTTTGCTGTGGTTTGCTCCATGACGTGGGCCATGTCGTCGGCCAGGTCCTCCAGGCGGGCCAGGTAGGCGGACAGGTTCTCCTGATAGATGGCGGCGTAGGGCTCGTCCAGCTGCGCCATGCCCGAGGCGATGGAGATGCTCATCTCCATGGCTCCGGCCACAGAGAGGAACAGCCAGGGATTGTCTCCCGCCAGATGGGTGCTCTCCTCGTTGACCGCCTCACCGCTGTTGTAAAGGGTGAGGCCGCTCAGGGCGGTGAGCACCGCCGGGCCGCCGCTGGCCCCGGTGAGGGCGGTTTCAAAGCGCTCCAGCCCCCGCCCGCCGATGATGACGGCGTCCTGCCCGGCCAGGAGCGCGGCGTCCCAGTTGGACAGCTCATAGCTTCGGGGACAGCCGTCCTGAGGCTGGACGAGGTTGGTCAGCGTCAGCGCGGGCACGTCCTTGGTGAGGTTCAGGGCGAGGACGTAGAGGGGATAAAAGGTGGTCATCACCCGGGTCTCCTCGGGCACGCCGGCCATCAGGTTGCAGCCGGAGAGCAGCGCCAGCGTCAGGCCCAGCGCCGCCAGTCGCTTGATCTTCTTCATGATTGTCTCCTGCGGTTGATTCATGGGACGGCTTATTATAACACAGATCGGGGCGAGGTTCAATCGCGTTTTCCTTTGCGCCCCGCCGCCCGCTGTGTTATAATAGGAAAAAACGCACATGAACGGGAGGCTGGCGCGATGAGCATGACGATCAAGGACCTGATGGCCATTCAGACGGCGCTTCAGGAGAAATACAGGGGCATTTGGGAGGGCGATCACCCGGACACGGCGAAGGCCCATCTGCTCTACGCGGTGGAGGAGATCGGCGAGGTGTCCGCGATTCTGAAAAAGCGGGGGCCTCAGGCGGTGGTGGAGGACGCGGGCGTGCGGGCGCATTTTTGCGAGGAAATGGCCGACGTGTTCATGTATCTGTGCGACGTGATGCTCTGCTGCAACGTGTCGGCGGAGGAATTCGAGAAGGCGTATCAGGCCAAGGCCGAGCGCAACCTGAAGCGCGACTTCGTGGGAGAGCATCAGCGGTATCTGAAGGACGGGGAATGATCGAGAGAAGAGAGAAAAGAGAATAGAGAAGAGAGAAGAGATGAAATGAGAAACGGGGCCGAGCGGCCCCGATTTCTCATTTCAACCCCGTGAACCACTCGTCCATGGCGATGATGTTCATGTAGATGTTCCCGCCGGGCACGCCCAGCTTTTCCGACACCAGGGCGGTGAGTCGCGCGGCGAATTCCTTCTTCGCCTCCTCCGGGGAGGCCTTGTAGGTGCGGATCTCGATGAACACGGCGGGCAGGTCGGGGTCGCCCTTCGAGATGGCGCAGCCGCCCGTGATGTGGATCATGGTGTTCTCCCGGGTCTTGCCGGGCAGGATGGGCATGAGAGCGGCGATTTCATCCCGCAGGGCGGCGATGTCCGCCTGGGACAGGGCGGGGGAGGCGTTCAGGTGAAGATAGGGCATGGAAAGCACTCCTTTCAACGGGTCGTTGTTTCAAAGCCCTGGCCGCGCAGGTAGTCGGGCACTTCCGCGAGCGAGGGCAGGATGGCTTCGGCGGTGGCGCGCATTTCGTCGTCCGGGGGCAGCAGGTCGGGCACCATGATGGGCCGCATGCCCGCCTCATGGGCGGCGCGGATGCCGTTGTAGGAATCCTCGATGACGAAGCAGCGCCCGGGCTCCACCCCCAGTCGCCGGGCGGCCAGCAGGAAGATGTCCGGCGCGGGCTTGCTGCGGGACACCTCCTCCCGGATGATTCGGGTGCCGGTGGAGGAGGCCAGCGCCACGGGCGCGCCGGCTTCCCGCAGGAAGGAGAGCAATTCTTTCACGCCGGGCTTCATGGGCAGATTGACGCCGTATCGCGCCTTGAAGACGGCGGTGGCTTCCTTTACATACTGGTCGTAGGGGAAATCCGCGCCGTAGGTTTCCAGCAGGATGGCCTTCATGGAGGCGGCCGTGATGCCCACGCACCGCTCCCGCAGCACGATCTCGATATCCTTGATATGATGGGCCTGGCCCACGGGAGCCCAGCACTCGATCCAGATGCGCTCGGTGTCGAAGATGACGCCGTCCATGTCGAAGATGACCGCGTTTGGCATGGCTTTTCCTCCGGAAATCAGTTTTCCGCGTCGCGCCGTAGCGCGTCGCCGAAGTAGCGCTCCCTGTCCGCCTGGGACAGCTTGAAGTAATCGCAGATGTAGTCGATGATCTTGACCGGCCGCTCCTCCAGCCGCTGGCGCATGGAGGCTACGTGGGTCTCCCAGCGCTTGAGAGACAGCGTGGCGGCCCACTTGGCGCAGTGCTGCGTCATCTCCGGCCGGATGGACTCGATGAGCGCGTCAAACCGGGGCAGCAGCTCCGCCGCCGACCAGGGCCCGGCCGTCAGCTCCCCGAAGCGGGTGAGGAACCGGTCGCGCACGGCGTCGTTGCTCATGATGTAGCGGAAGAGCCTGTTTTCCACCTTCTTGGTGGAGCCGGCGCCCTCCTTGTCCATCCAGCGGCTGATGGAATTGGTGTCGTTGAGCATGCCCAGATCCTGATCGAACACAATCCAGCGCCACTTGCCGTCGTTGGCCTCCGAGCGGTAGCGCCGCACGCCCACGTCCTGATTGGCGGAGAAGATCATGAAGCACATGTAGTCCAGGTAGTTGTCCAGATCCACGCGGGTCTCGATGTAGGCGATGTTGGCGTCGGTGGCGCTGGGGTTGTCCTTGATCCATTCCAGGAGGTTGGCGTAGTCCTTGTTGGAGCCGTTCTGCACCAGGTCGTTGCCCTTGATGATGTCCACCTGTTTGGTGCGGTCCCAGCCCTCGAAATCGCACACGGAGTAGGTGCTGATGCGCTCGCGGATGTCGAATACGCCGTAGAACTCGCCGTTCAGGTAGAGCACGCACATCTCGCTCTCCTGATACATCACTTCGGTGTCCCCCGCCAGGGAGTCCAGGAAGGGATCCCGGATGAGGGCGCGGGTGTTGTCCTGCCCGCCGCCCCGCAGCAGGAAGGAGCGGTAGTTCTCGTAGTCCCGGTCGGTGAAGAGCTCGCTGGTGAAGCTGTTTTTCTCGTCGTAGATCATGCGGCCCAGCACCCGGAAGGATTTCAGATCCAGCTTGCGGGATGCGTCGCCGTTCAGGGCGATGCCGCAGCCCTGGGAGGGCTGGATGACCTGTCCGTCGGAGGCGTAGATCTCCACGTTGGCGGCCCGCTCCCATTTCTTGATGGGGTTGGCCATGATGCCGGTGGAGGAGGAATACAGGTTGTCCGGCGCGGTCACCAGCGACACCACCCGCAGCCCGTGGCTCAGGCCGAACAGGTAGGTCTCCGTGGCCACGTAGGAGTCGATGCTGCCCCGGCGGGTGGCGATGGCGCGGATGACCGTGTTGGCGCCGACGGAGATGGGCCCGTTGTACACCCGGGAGGAAGTGGTGGGCTCGGTGCAGTCCAGGGTGTAGAAGATGAGGGCGTCGGGCTCGGCGATGAGCTGGACGGTGAGCGTCTCGCCCGCGCCGTACAGCCCGCCGGACACGGAGAACACCGGCTTGTCGCAGCGGGCCCGCGCCCCGTCCGAGCCATTGTAGGCCCCGATGGTGGGCTGCGTGAAGTAGAAGAAGCCGCTCTCCCCCTCGATCCGCCCGCAGGAGATCTCGCCGTACTGCTTCATGACGGGCACCCGGTCCACCACGTCGCCGCCGGGGGTGCACAGGGTGATCGACTCGCCGGCGCTGAGGCCGTAGCCGGTGCGGTAGTAGCCCCGGCTGTCCGCCGCGGCGGTGTCGCCCTCGGCGCACATGACCACCAGATACCCGCCCGCCTTGATGGACGCGCCCTGGGGAAACTGCCACTTGCGGGGCTTGGCGGGATTGTCCGACAGGCCCCAGCCGGAGAGGTCGATGGTCTGCGCGCCGGCGTTGCGCAGCTCGATCCAGTCGAAGCTGTTCATGCCGTCGTTCTGCTGGCCGGTGGAGAAGCACACCTCGTTGATGAGCAGGGCACTGTTTTTTTCTCCCTCAAACTGGGCGGCCACGGCCGCCGCGCCGTCCGCCGTGTTGGCCAGGCCGGGGGTGGGGGCGATGAGGTTGGTCCAGCCGCCGTTGACGAGGGAGAGGGCCTGATCGGCCTCCAGCCCCTGGCAGCGCACCCGGTCGGCCACGCGGCCCTGTCGGGTCAGGATGACGTCCTCGCCCTTGCTGCTCAGGGAGAAGGGGGCGTGGGCGGGCAGGTCGCCCTTGCCGTCCAGGTGGATGATGAGGCAGCCGCCCGCGGGGATCGACAGCCCGTCCAGCGGATACTTCGACGGGTCCTCCTCCTCGTCGGACAGGGCGTAGCCCTCCAGGGACACGATGGAACCGCTTTCATTGTACAGCTCCACGTAGTCGCACAGGCAGCCGTCGCCGAAGCGGTAGGTGGCGTTTGAGACCATGACCTCGTTCAGGCGCACGGGGCCGCCGGCAAGAGGCGCGTCGCTTTCAGCCCGGATGGGGGCGGCGCTGCCGTTGGACAGGCCGGGGGAGGGAGTCAGCGCGTCGGTGAACAGGCCGTCGGCCTGCCGGGACCAGGACACGTCCGCCTCCAGGGCGGGCACGTCCACGGAATCCACCGGCGCGCCGGCGGCGTCGTAGAGGGACACCGTGTCTCCCGAGGCGCTGAGCTTGAAGGGAGCGTGGTACACATAGCCGGCCCGGGTGCGGGAGCGGCCGCTGGCGAACACCAGGACGGTCTGCCCCGGGGCGATGGCGTCCCGGGAGAAGACGAAGGCGGCGGCCGGGTCGCGGCTGCCCATGAGCATCCAGCCGGCCAGGTCGACGGTCTCGCCGCCGATGTTGGTCAGTTCCACCCAATCCGGGTATTCGCCGTAATCGTCCTCCAGCGTGCGCTCGTTTTTGGTCATGACTTCGCTGATGACCACGCTTTTTTCCACCTGTCTGGCGGCGGCGTCCCGGCCGGCGCCGAACTGGGCCAGCGCGCACACGGCTATGATGATGAGCCCCAGCGCCGCGATGGGCGCGAGGGCGGCGGGAGAATATCTTCTGCCTTTCGTGTTCATGAAGCACCTCGCGGGGAGTTTCCTATATAAAGCTATTATATCTTATTCCGACGGTTTGCGGCAGACATTTTTCCACAGGCGAGATTAGCATTTTGTTAAATTCGCCAGGCAAAACAGGACGCGCCCGGGGCCGGCGCGAAAACAGAAAGTTAATGCCGGTGTGAAAGAAATTTCAGTTGAGCTTTGTCCAAATGATGATGATAAGATATCCGACTCTTCTAAGGAAGCACTTCAGTTCTTTGTGGATAATTATGAGAAGTACAGGGAAATATATCTGCCTACGATGCTTAAGTACTATCAGGATCTCAGAAGCTGCCTGGGATATGACGAAGAAACGGCGGGCCAGGGCGATCCGCAATCTGATCGTGCTGGGGCTGGTTGTGGTCGCGCTGGGCATCGCGTATGGCGTCGCCCAATACTTTGAAGACAGAAATCAGGTCCAGCAGCGCGGCGTCGTCAACGAGAACATCGGCCAGAGGAAGCGCGTGGAGTACCAGGGCAAGACCTACGCCGAGCGCACCAATCTGACCACACTCCTGGTGATGGGCATCGACAAGGACACCGACGCCCCCACCTATGGCGCGCGTCAGGGCGGCCAGGCCGACTTCCTGATGCTGATTGTCATAGACCACAACAACAAGGTGATCAGCCAGCTGCAGATCGACCGCGACACCATGACCCAGGTGGAGGTGTACGGTGTTCTGGGCAATCCGGTGGGCACGCAGACCCTGCAGATCTGCCTGGCTCACGGCTACGGCAACTCTCCCGAGGAGAACTGCCAGAACGCGGTGCTGGCCACGGAAAACCTGCTGGAGGGCATCAGGATCGACTACTACATGGCGCTCAACATGGACAGCATGGAAGTGCTGAACCACGTGCTGGGCGGCGTGACGGTGACGCTGGAGGACGATCTGTCCTCTCTCGATCCCCAGATGACCAAGGGAGCCACCCTTCATCTGACGGACGAGCAGGCCGAGATCTTCCTGCACAGCCGCATGACCGTGGGCGAGGGCACCAACTCGGAGCGCATGGCGCGCCACCGCCTGTACATGCAGGCGGCGGTGGAGACCCTGCGGGACAAGCTGAAGAAGACGCCCGCCTTCATCGGCGACGTGTTTGACGCCCTGGAGGGGAAGATGACCGCCAACATAACCCGGGGCAAGCTGCTGAACGAGGCCAACCGGTCCTACAATTTCGAGGTGCTGCCCGTGACCACCCTGGAGGGCGAGCACGCCATCGGACACGACGGCTTCATGGAATTCCACGCCGCGGAGGGCGCGGCCACAGACTGGGTGATGCAGACCTTTTATGATCTGTTGAGCTAGATTTTCATTTTAGAAGTAGGAAGGGAGAACTGACAATGAAGAAGTGGATGACTATTCTGGTTGCTGTGATGCTGGTGCTGTCTATGACGACGGCTTTCGCCGCGGGCGTTCCCAGCAAGACCTCTACCACCACCACCACCATCGTGGGCATGACGGGCGTTACCGGCGATCCGCTGCCCGAGGGCTTTGAGATCAAGATCGGCGAGGACACCCAGATGACCACCGGCCTGATCGAAGAGATGACTGAGTTCGTCAAGGGCGGCAGCTCCGTGATCGATTTCTTTGACCCCGAAGTGCAGGAAGAGATTCTGAAGCACCTGAACGACAACAAGCCCGACACCGAGGCCCTGACCCTGGACGACCTGAAGCCCTGGCAGATCTACGAGATTGTGAGCGTCGACGCCATCAACTATGAAGAGGGCATGGGCGACGTCATCGTGACCTTCGAGTTTGCGACCCCCTACACCATGGGTCAGCGCATGGTCGGCATCCTGGATACCTTCAGCGGCGAGCGCGTCGAAGTGGAGCCCAACGTGTTCGAGTTCGTGTCTGAGAAGACCGTCCTCGACGCCGAGGTGACCGAGGTTGTTGACGGCAAGGCTCACGTGGCCGTGACCTTCACCGAGGAGTCCATCAAGAAGATGGAAGACGCCGTTGCTTCCGCTCTGTCCATCTTCAGCGAGCCGATGAAGTAATCATTCATCCCATCAGATCATGAAGGATACGCTTGAGAGGGCTTCGGCCCTCTCAAGTTCGGCTATTCTGTGTTCGGCCGCGCGGCGGCATCCGGGTGCTCGGAAGAACGCCCGGGCGCGCGCGGTTTTTTTCGGTAATGAGGCCGAGGGGCCGCGGAGCCCCGCGAATCGGCCAGGTCTGACAGCAGACCATGAGACACGGCATCGGCCGTCCGCCATGGCGGGCGCGCATGACATAACAACCGGACTTGCGGCCCTGCCGGCGGCGGGGTGGCGAGACGCCTTGAAGGGACGGGAACGTCAGCTATGGAGAAGATGAGAGCAAAGCCTGTGAGCCACGAAATGGCGCAGCTGAATCCGGGCACGAACGAGACGGCCGACGAATACGAAATCGATTTGCTCGAGCTGTTCTATCGCTTGCTGGAAAATGTCAGGTACATCATCGCTGCGGCTTTGATCGGCGTTCTGCTGGCTTGGCTGTATACCACGATTCTGGTGGATCCCCTGTACACGGCGACAACGAAGCTGTATGTGCTCAACGCCGGGGATTCGGCCATCAACCTGTCCGACCTGCAGATCGGCAACTATCTGGCGTCGGACTATCAGGAAGTGTTCAAAAACTGGCATGTCCACGACATGGTCATCGACCGGTTGGGCCTGTCGTATTCATATAAACAGCTGAGCAACATGATCAGCGTGAGCAACCCCTCGAACACGCGCATACTGTATATCAAGGTCACGTCAAAGAGTCCGGAGGAGGCCAAGCTCCTGGCGGACACCTACGCCGAAGTGGCCCAGGAGTTCATCGCCACCACCATGGACACCCGGCAGCCCAACCTCTTCGAGGAAGCGCTTCTGCCCTCCTCGCCCTCGTCGCCCAACGTGAAGCGGAACATGCTGCTGGGCTTCCTGCTGGGCTTCCTGGCGGCCTGCGCGGTCATCACGGTGCGCTACCTGATGGACGACAAGATCCATTCCAGCGAGGATGTTGAAAAGTACCTGGGCATTCCCACCCTGGGCATGCTGCCCATGCAGAGCGCCCGGCATACCGCGACCAAGCAGAAGAAGGGAGGCGCCTCGGCATGAGAAAGGCTTCCATAACCCATCTGGAGGAAATGGATTATTCCGGCGTCGAAGCGCTGAATACCATTTGCAGTAACCTCATCTTCTCCGGCCGCGACCTGAAGAAGATCGTCATCACCAGCTGCACCGCCGGCGAGGGCAAGAGCTTTCTGACCATGCACATCGCCCAGAACCTGGCCCAGCGCGGCAACCGGGTGATCCTGGTGGACGCGGACCTGCGCCGCTCCTTCACCATCCGCCGCTATGGTCTGGAGACCACCGGCGAGTGGCAGGGCCTGGCCCACTACCTGGCGGGCTACGACGACCTGGACGACGTGATCTATTCCACCAACTACGAGAACCTGTACTTCATTCCCACCGGCCGCGACGTTGCCAACCCGGTTCAGCTGCTGGACTCGGAGCATTTCGGCGACATGCTGGACGCGCTGGCCGATCACTTCAACTATGTGATTGTGGACGCGCCGCCCGTGGGCCTGGTCATCGACGCGGCGGAAATCGCCAAGGCCTGCGACGGCACGGTGCTGGTCATCGAGTACAACAAGACCCGCCGCCGCGACATCATCGAGGCCCAGAAGCAGATCACCAACGCCGGCTGCCCGGTGCTGGGCTGCATCATCAACAAGGTGACCTTCGACAGCCTCAGCGCGAAGAAGTACTACAACCGTTCCTATTACTCTCACTACAACAACGAGTACTATCGAAGGGACAGCGGAAAGAAATCCTCCAAGAAGGACAAGGCGCGGTAAACTATGTTCGTTGACATGCATCACCACTTCGTCTATGGCATAGACGATGGTGCGCAGACGCTTGAAGACATGCAGAAGATGCTGGACCTGGCCTACAAGAGCGGGGCGGACCGCATCGTGGCCACGCCTCACGCCACCCCGGGCCGCCACACCTTCCAGATGGAGCGCTACCTGGATCACTTCGAGAAGGCCAAGGCCTGGTGCGCCGAAAAGGAGTACGACCTGAAGCTGTACAAGGGCTGCGAGATCTTTTACACGGAGGACGCCCCGCGCCTGTTGGACGAGGGGGCCATTCCCTCCATCGGCGGCAGCCGCTATGTGCTGGTGGAGTTTTCTCCGGACGCGCCCTACGACCGGCTGAAGCAGGCCGCCCGCACCCTGGGCAGCGTGGGCTATCAGCCCATCTTCGCCCACATCGAGCGCTACGCCTGCCTGCGCAAGACGGCCTATGTGGAGGAGATCTACAACGACTATCAGGTCATCACCCAGGTGAACGCCTCAACGGTGGTGAACGGGGGCTTCTTCATGCGGCAGTGGCTGCGCAAGGTCATCAAGCTGGGGTGCCTGGATCTGATTTCCTCGGACGCCCACAACCTGAAAACCCGCCGCTTCTGCATGAAGGAATGCTATGAGGCGCTGAAAAGAGAATATGACAAGCCCATGGCGCTGCAGCTGTGCCGCCGCAACGCGCTGAACATTTTGAAGGAATGTACGCCGGGCTGAACAACCCGATAAGACACGCGCTGTCATCTATAACGGATGGCAGCGCGCTTTTTGCGTCAGGCCAGCCCCAGCGAGATCATCAGCGCGCGGCCGACGGCCCGCATGTGGGCGGGCGGTAGCTGGCCGATGCGCGCCCGCAGGCGGCGCTTGTCCAGGGTGCGCA
>CADARO010000052.1 GCA_902790345.1 uncultured Eubacteriales bacterium
CGATGAGATCCTGGCCTACATACTGGACTACGCCTTTCTGACGCCCACGCCGCTGCCCACCGGCACGCCCCGGGTCACGCCGGTGCCCAGTCCCACGCCGGACCGCTTCGCGCGAAACGGCGCGCTGCCCTACGACAGCAAGGAGAAGGTGGCGCTGGACGAGGCGAAGATCCTGCCGGAGATGAAGGACATCTATCGGCTCAACCGCGACCTGGTGGGCTGGCTCACCATTCCGGACACGGAGATCGACTATCCGGTGGTTCAGTCCTCCGACCGGGACTACTACCTCACCCACGATTTCTACGGGGAGCCCAACAACCACGGCCAGATCATTCTGGACGGGCAGTGCGACCCCTACACGCCCAGCTACAACCTGGTCATCAGCGGCCACAATATGCTGGACGGCTCCATGTTCGCGCGGCTGCTCTACTACAGCAGCCACTCCTTCTGGCAGTCCCACCGCTTCGTGGAGTTCGACTCGCTGATGGAGCGCAAGCAGTACGTGGTGTTCGCCTGCTTCTACTCGGCGGATTACGACGAGGACGAGGAGGGCTTCCGCTACAGCGCGGACATACGCTATCGGCAGGACGCCGAGCAGTGGCTGGAGGAAATTCGGGAAAACCAGATCTACGACACGGGCGTCGACGCGGAGTTCGGCGATGAATTCATCACGCTGACGACCTGCACCACTCAGAAGCGAAAGGACGGACGCTTCGTGCTGGTGTGCAGAAGGATCAGAGAAGGGGAGACTTTTTCATGAAAAAAATCATAGCGCTTGTGTTGATCTCAATGCTGTTTGCCACCGCCGCGCAGGCGGCCACCTGGCCGGAGGGACGCAGCGCGGCCCGGCCCTACGAGGGCACCACCGAGGTGGGCCTGACCACCACCATGGGCTACATCCTGCTGCATCCCCGGGCGAACGTCATGCCGGCGTCGTCCTTCTGCGACACGCTCACCATCTATCTGCCCCGGGAGGACATCAAGCTGGCCCAGGGTACGGCGCGGCTGTACAGGGGCAAGGAGGAGATCGCCTCGTTTGACTTCACCGACCCCACCCACACGCACCTGCGCAAGTTGACCGAGGCGGAGCTGGAGCGGCTCATGTGGGGCGGCGGCGTGTGCGTGGAGATGTTCCTGGATGTGTCCCTGACCATCGGCGAGGACTACTACGTGCTCATGGACGAGGGCTGCTTCACCACCACAGACGAGACCCTCAAGAGCCTGGCCATCACCAACCCCGAGGCCTGGAAGATCGCCGTGACCGGCGATTTCGGCGTCAACGGCCTGTTTTATGCGGCGCCGGTGGAGGAGGGCCAGCGGCCCGTGGCCTCGATTCAGCACAATGTGGGCGACGAGATCCACTTTGACCTGCTGATGGGCGGCGACGCCAAGACAGCCGTCGTCTACAGCGACAACGATTCCGTGGCCTTCGACGCCCGCACCTTCGAGGAGTCCGGCGCCGTGACCGGCGTGGTGACCCAGAACGACCTGCGCTGGGGCGTGGTGTTCCTGAATGAGAACGGCGAGCCCGTGGGCGTGGTGCGCCTGGGCGACTGATCAGCGGCAAATCAAAAAGGCGGAACGGCTCAACGGTCGTTCCGCCTTTTGTCGTATGGTTGCAATCCCCGCCGCGTTATTGTGGCGGCGTTCTTTTTCACATAGGCCATGCACACCAGGCACATGACGATCTGCACCGCCGAGGAGCAGGGCGTGGCCAGCCCGATCCGGAACAGCGACACCGGAATCAGCCGGCTCATGAAATAGGACACCGGCACCCGCACGCAGAACGCGCTGATGACGCCCTGCAGCATGACGAAGCGGGTGAGGCCGAGGCCGTTGTAGAAGCCCAGAAAGCAGAAGAACACCGCCGTGAGCAGGCAGTCGATGGCGTAGGCTTTGAGATAATCCGCCGCCGCCAGCACCACCTGGCCGTCCCGGGCGAACAGGCCGGCCAGCAGCTGGCCGTGGAAGAAGGACACGTAGAACATGGCCACGCCGAAGACCATGGACACCCCGATGCCGCAGCGCAGGGATTTCACCGCCCGGTCGAACCGGCCGGCGCCGGCGTTCTGGGCCACGAAGGCGGACATGGCCTGCATGAAGGAGGAGGGCACCAGCATGATGAAGGCGCATACCTTCTCCGCCACGCCCACGCCGGCGGAGGGGATGAGCCCCAGCCCGTTCACGATGGCCTGGATGATGAGGAAGGACACGCCCACCAGCAGGTCCTGCAGCGCGATGGGCAGGCCCAGCCGGGTGACCTGGGCGATGAGCGCCCCGTTCCAGCGGAGATGCTCCTTCTTCAGCGTGAAGGGCAGGGGCCTGCGGCGGATGACCGCCAGGGAGATGACCACGCTCACGCCCTGGGCCAGCACCGTGGCCAGCGCCGCCCCGGCGGTGCCCATGTGCAGCACGGCCACGAAGAACAGGTCTCCCGCGATGTTGCAGGCGCAGGCGATGGCCACGGTCATGAGGGGCGTGGCCGAGTCGCCGATGCCGCGAAACACGCTGCCGATGAGGTTGTAGGCGATGATGACCAGCGTGCCCAGCCCGCAGACGCGCACGTAGGCGGCGGTGAGGCCGAAGGCCTCCTCCGGGGCGCGCATGACGGCGGCCAGCGCCCGAGCCCCCGGAGACACCAGCGCCGTCAGCGCCGCGCCGATCACCAGAAACAGCGCCACGCAGGCGCCGATGGTTTCGCCGCCCTTCCGGGCGTTGCCCTCGCCGATCTGCTGGCCCAGCAGGATGGTGGCACCCATGGCGAAGCTGGCCACAAGACCTGTGAGCGTCATCATGATCTGGGAGCCGGTGGACACGGCGGACACGTCCGCCGCCGTGCCGAACTGGCCCACGATGAGCAGATCCACCGCGCCGTACATGGCCTGCAGAAAAAGGGCGGCCAGCACCGGCAGCGCGAAGCGCACCAGCGGGACGAGGATCTTGCCTTCGGTGAAGTTGTTGGGCGAGGGATTGCGTTCCATGCTCGATTCTTCCTTTCCTCAAAAAAGCCGGATAAGACGCGGGCATCGCAGCCCGCCATCTTATCCGGCTTGTTGTTTCCAATGAATTGGTCAATTTGCCCTCCGATGAACAGAGCCTATTATAGGCGATTCGCGGCTGTTTGTCAAAGGACGTTGTGTTATTTTGCTGATCGTCTTGCTTCAATTCTCCGGGTGACAGGGGGAAAAACTCATGCTATAATGGGCGGAGAAAACGGCGAAGGGAGACGGCGCGTCATGCAGGTCTATCTGATTCGACACGGCGAGAGCGAGGCTAACGCGGGAGGCTATCATTCCGGCTGGCTGCCGGTGAGGCTGACGGAGAAGGGCCGCGACCAGGCGCGGGAGACCGCGGCGCTCATCGAGGGCGCGGCGTTTGACCGGATCATCGTCAGCGACCTGCCCCGGGCGCTGGAGACGGCGGAGATCATCTTCCCGGGCCGCGCCTTCACCCTGTGCCCGGACATCCGGGAGCTGGATACCTCCCATCTCTCGAACCGATTGGTCAGTGAGCTGCGGGAGGAACTGGGCGAGGTGTACCTGAACGCCCGCCGCAGCTTCGACTACGGGCCCCTGGGCTGCGAGCCGCAGTCGGCGTTTCTCGGCCGCGTCCGTCGCTTTTTCCACAGCATGGAGGAGATGGAGGGCGACAGGCTGGCGGTGGTGACCCACGCGGGGGTGATTCGCGCCCTGGGGGCCTTCGCCATGGACCTGCCCATCCAGCGGTTCGCGCTGCCGGTGTCCAACTGCTCGGTCTCCGTGCTGGAGTACGCGGGCGGGACATGGCGCGTTTTTCGCTGGAACTGCGGGCGGCTGGCGTGATTGCGCTGTTAACATGAGGCCGCTATAATATAAGCGGATGACTGTCAAATGAACCAAAACGCGGCGTCGCGCGTCCAAAATTTGAATCATGACCGAATAAAAATTCAACGCACAGAAGGGAATGATGCGGTTGTTTAGCGAAACGCTTCGCGAATTATGGAATCAAATCGTGAGTCAGCTCGGGAAGAATCTGGCGACGGGCTTCGTCTATCTGGCCATCGCCGTGCTGTTCATCGTGGCGCTGGTCAAGTGCATCATGCCCGTGATGAACGCGCGCCGTCAGCTCAAGCGGGGCACGCGGCGCATCCGCCGGGGCGAAAACAAGGACGTCTGGCAGGACAAGCGCTTCCTGGGCAAGGGCCCGCTGGCCGTGTCCTGGGTGGAGTTTCTGAACAGCCGCCTGTTCGCCGACGACGAATACCACAACGCCAGCCCCATCGACGACTACATCAACGAGGACACCGCCATCTACGATCCCGGCTTCACCAGCTTCGCCGAGGCCGTGCCGGGCATATTGGTGTCGCTGGGCTTTCTGGGCACGCTGATCGGCATCGTCATCGGCCTGGCGGACTTCAACCTGGACAGCTCGGAGGCCACCATGGACGCCATCCGGGTGCTAATGGGCGGCATGAGATACGCCTTCTCCACCTCCATCGTGGGCGTCATCTGCTCGGTGCTGTTCTCGCTGATCCTGCGGGTGGCCCAGGGCTCCACCAGAAAGGCGCTGCGCCGGTTCTACGACGCCATGCAGTCTCAGGCCCACATGGTCACGGTGGATCCCATCACCCAGATCGCCATCTACCAGCAGGAACAGACCGCCATGATGCAGAGCCTGGCCCAGGACGTGACCGGCGCCCTCACCGACCGCATCGGCAACGCCATGGAAATGGCGCTGCAACCGATGCAGGAGAGCCTGGACAACTTCATTGCCGCCACCTCCCGGGAGCAGCTGCGGGGGCTGGACATCATCGTGAACAAATTCGTGGAGAACATGAACGCCGCCCTGAACGGCCGTTTCCAGCAGCTCTCCCAGATGATCGCCGAGACCTGCGCCTGGCATCAGGACACCCAGGAGACCGTGCGGGCCACCATGGACGGCCTGAACCGGGTCTCCCGTGACATCGTGCAGATTCAGCAGATGTCCGAATCCCTGATCGTGAAATTCGACAACTACATCGTGCGCCTGGGCTCCGCCATGCAGCAGGTGGAGGACGGCTACAGCACCGTGACCGACAACGTGAAGGACATGGAGATGGTGGCCCGTCAGCAGGCCAACTACATCGCCCAGATCGGCCAGATGCAGTCCGACTTCATGCGGGAGGTGAACTCCTTCCAGACCCGCATGGACACCTTCACCAAGGCGTATGTTGAAAACAGCAACATCTCCACCGCCGCGCTTCACAAGGTGGCGGAGGAGCTGAAGGCCAACGGCGAGACCCTGCTGAGCGCCCACAAACAGTTCTCCAAGGGCGTCAACGGCGAGCTGCAGCACGCCTTCGGCATGTTCGACCAGAACATGCAGGACATCATCGACCACCTGACCGAGGTGATCAACGGCGTGCACGGCGCGGTGCAGGAGATGCCCGCCATCATGAGCGACGCGGCGCAGCAGTACGCCGAGCAGACCAGACAGCTCACCCGCTATATGGAACACACCTCGCGCCTGCTTGAGGACGCCGCCCAGCGCATGGGCCGCGGAGGTGGTCAGCAATGAGGCGAAACAGCCGCAATCACAGCGGCGAGAGCGGCTCGCTATGGATCAGCTTCTCTGATCTGATGAGCGCGCTGATGCTCATCTTCGTGCTGATCCTGTTCTACGCCGTGTATCAGTATTACGACATGCTGGAGGTCAAGACCGCCGAGCTGCTGCGCCAGAGCGGCATCCTGGATCAGCAGTCCCAGCAGCTGACCCTGTCCCAGCAGGAGCTGGAGGCCAAGGAGCAGGCGCTCAGCCAGGCCCAGACGGCGCTGGAGACCAAGGAGCAGGAGCTGGACGCCCAGTCCCAAAAGCTCAGCGAGACCGAGCAGGCGCAGCTGCTCCTGCAGGCCAAGTTGGTGCTGCAGGAGGACACGCTGAACTCGCTGCAGAGCCGCCTGACCGAGCAAGAGGAGGAGCTGGAGACCGCCCTGGCCGCCCAGCAGGCCCAACAGGCGCTGCTCACCGAGCGGGAAGCCCAGCTGAGCGAGGCTCAGGCCGCCCAGCGGGCCCAGCAGGCGCTGCTCACCGATCAGAAGGCTCAGCTGGACGAGGCCCTGGCCGCCCAGCGGGCCCAGCAGGCGCTGCTCACCCAGCAGCAGACCCAGATGGAGGCCCAGCAGGCCCAGCTGGACAAGTTGGTGGGCGTGAAGAGCGCCATCATCGAGGAGCTGATGCGGGCGCTGGCCGATTCCAATATCAGCGGCGCCAGCGTGGATGATTCCGGCGCCATCGTGTTCAGCAGCGAGATGATGTTCGACGTGAACCGCTCCACGCTGAAGGACGTGGGCAAGGCCTTCCTGAACAGCTTCATCCCCAGCTACCTGAAGGTGCTCATGAGCGACCAGTACAGCCAGTACGTGAGCCAGATCATCATCGAGGGCCACACCGACACGGACGGCACCTTCCTCAAGAACATGCAGCTCTCCCAGGAGCGCGCCTACGCGGTGCTGCGCTATATCCTGAGCGACGAGTTCACCGGCATTTCGTCTTCCGCCAAGCGCCGCCTGGAGGAGATCGTCACGGTGAACGGCCGCTCCTACAGCGATCCCATCTACCGCCCGGACGGCTCGGTGGACATGGCGGCCTCCCGCCGCGTGGTCATCAAGTTCCGCATGAACGACGAGCAGATGGTCAACGAAATGCTGTCTATCCTGGAAAATATGAATCGATGACGGAGGTGGCTTCCCATGGCCAGCGTGTCAAACCTGACTTGTGAGTACAAGACCAATCCCATCGGGCTGGACCTGGCGTCGCCCCGTTTCAGCTGGCAGCTGCAATCCAGCGTGAGTGTACAGCAGGGCGCGTATCGGCTGCAGGTGTTCTGCGAGGACGAGACGGAGCCCCTGTGGGATACCGGGCGCGTGAACCGGGCCGACTCCGTGCTGGTGCCCTACGAGGGGCCGGCGCTTCGCCCCTGCACGCGCTATCGCTGGCGGGTGCGGCTTTGGGACCGGCAGGGCCGGGACACCGAGTACAGCGAGGAGGCCACCTTTGAAACCGGCCTGATGCTGGATCGGGTGTATCAGGCCAGCTGGATCAGCACGCCGAAAAAGGGCGACATCAGCAAAATGCAGAGCGCACCTCGCATGAGGAAATCCTTCGCGGTGAAGGACCGGCCGGTGCGCCGGGCGCGGCTGTACGCTTCGGCGCTGGGCATTTACGCCATGCGCCTGAACGGCCGGCCCGTGAGCCCGGACGTGCTCTGCCCCGGCTGGACCAGCTACAACAAGCGCCTGCAATACCAGACCTGGGACGTGACGAACATGCTGGTTCCGGGCGAAAACGTGATGGCCGTTTCCCTGGCGGACGGCTGGTATCGGGGCTATCTGGCGTTGAAGGATCAGCGCAACGTGTTCGGCGAGCGGCTGGCGCTGGTGGCGCACCTCATCATCACCTACGCGGATGGCACCCAGCAGCTGGTTGTGACCGACGGCAGCTGGAAGGCGCTCAGCGAGACCCCGGTGCGCTTCGCCGATTTCTACATGGGCACTCACTACGACGCCCGCATGGAGACCCCCGGCTGGGACGCTCCCGGCTTCGACGACAGCGGCTGGGAGGCGGCGCAGGTGCTGCGCCGGGTGAAGCCCCCGCTGACGGCGCAGCTGGATCACCCCGTGCGCCGGCAGTACTTCATCACCCCCGTGGCCGTCATCACCACGCCCAA
This sequence comes from uncultured Eubacteriales bacterium, assembly GCA_902790345.1. Taxonomy (GTDB): domain Bacteria; phylum Bacillota; class Clostridia; order Christensenellales; family Aristaeellaceae; genus Firm-10. The sequence goes on from CADARO010000052.1 coordinate 7,685, forward strand.
GGGCGAGACCGTGCTGGACATGGGCCAGAACATGGTGGGCTGGCTGCGCTTCACCGTGCGGGGCCCGGCGGGACACACCGTCACCGTGAGCCATGCCGAGGTGCTGGACAGGGACGGCAACTTCTACAACGAAAACTACCGGCTGGCCAAATCCCAGCTGATCTACACCCTGCGGGGCGGGGAGCCCGAGACCTACGAGCCGGAGCTCACCTTCTTCGGCTTCCGCTATGTGCGGCTTGAAAACTGGCCCTGCGAGGTGAACGTGAAGGACTTCGCCGGCGTGGTGATCCACTCCGACATCGAGGTCACCGCCGGCTTCGAGTGCTCCGACGAGCGGGTGAACCAGCTGTTCCACAACATCCAGTGGGGCCAGAAGGGCAACTTCGTGGACGTGCCCACCGACTGTCCCCAGCGGGACGAGCGGCTGGGCTGGACCGGCGACTGCCAGATGTTCGCCCGCACCGCCTGCATCAACATGGACAGCGCGCTGATGCTCTCCGAATGGCTGAAGGACCTGGCGGCCGATCAGCGGGAGGACGGTGCGGTGCCCTTCGTGGTGCCCCACGTGCTGAAGGAGACCGACTACGGCTCCGCCGCCTGGGGCGACGCCGCCACCGTGGTGCCCTGGACGCTGTACACCTGCTACGGCGACAGGCGGGTGCTGGAGACCCAGTATCCCTCCATGCGCCGCTGGCTCAGGTACATCGGGGATCATTCCGAGGGGTATCTGTGGAACCAGGGCTTCCACTTCGGCGACTGGCTGGGGCTGGACGCCCACGAGGGCAGCTACGTCGGCGCCACCGACAAGACCCTCATCGCCACCGCCTATTACGCCTACAGCGTCCGGCTCACCCGGCGGGCGGCGGAGGTGCTGGGCTACGAGCGGGACGTGCTGGAGCTGCGCAGCCTGTATCGCCGGATCGTGAAGGCCTATCGGGAGGAATTCATCACCGCCACCGGCCGCCTGGCCGTGAACACCCAGACCGCCTACGCCCTCACGCTGCACTTCGACCTGTGCGAGGAGAAGGACAGGCCCCGCATGGTGCGGGATCTGGTGGATCTGATCGAGCAGAACGGCGGCCATCTGACCACCGGTTTCGTGGGCACGCCCTATCTATGCCTGGCGCTGAGCGAATGCGGCGCCCACGACGCGGCGGGCCGGCTGTTCCTGAAGACGGACTATCCCTCCTGGCTGTATCCGGTCACCCGGGGCGCCACCACCATGTGGGAGCACTGGGACGGCATCAAGCCGGACGGCAGCTTCTGGTCCAGCGACATGAATTCCTTCAATCACTACGCCTACGGCGCCATCGGCGAGTGGATGTTCCGGGCGCTGGCAGGCATCGACGCGGCCCGGCCGGGCTACGCGGCGCTGCTGCTACACCCGCGGCCCATCGAGGGGCTGTCCTTCGTGTCGGCCTAGCAGAAGACGCCCTACGGCCGGGTGCGCTGCGAATGGCGCGTGGGCGAGGACGGGGAGCACAGCGTCAACTGCGCCGTGCCCAGCGGGGCCACGGCGGTGCTGGTGCTGGAAAACGCCTCTCTTCGCCAGGTGACCGAGAGCGAACGGCTGCTCTCCAGCGACATTCCGGGCGTTGTGCGCGCCTGGCAGTCCGAGGGCGACACCATGATCGAGCTGGAATCCGGGCGCTACGCCTTCAAATGGATGGCCTGATCTTGCGCGCGCCTCTCCTCTGAGGGCCGCGCGGAAAGGAAATGGAACTCACGTGAAGTATATTCACCGTTTTTTCTCGTTTGTGGCCACGCGGCTGGTGATGTTCAGCGTCATCGCGGCGCTGCTGATCCTGGCCTTCTACCTGGCCATGAACACGGCCAACATCTACCTCCTGCTGAACGACGGCATGACCATGCGCACCTCGGTGATCCTGACCCGGGAGGACGCCGACGAGCTGAAGAACTTCTTCACAAATGACTTCCTGCTCTCCGACGAGACGCTGAACATCGGCCTGAGCAGCGCCTCGCCCTACATCGACTACACCATCACCGACTTCCAGTATCGGCTGTCCCTGGAGTGGGTGTGGGCCTGGCCCTGGGAGAACAGCGCCACCGCCACCATCGTGGAGCGGGTGCCGAAGATCGTCGGCGAGGTGGTCAGCGGCAAGAAGAGCCTGGTCACCAGCGGCGCGCTGTCGGCCACGCCGCCCAGCTGGTACGGCGGCCGCTACACCGTGCGCCTGGTGCGCCAGGAGGGCCGCTGGAAGATCGACCAGCTGACCCAGACCCAGCTCATCATCGAGGAGGAGGCAACCGCCCGACCGTCGACGGCGCCGGCCCGGCCATGAGGATCGGAAATATTGAGCTGCCCGAGGGCGCGGGTCTGGCGCCCATGGCGGGCATCACGGATATGCCCATGCGGCTCTTGTGCTTTGAGCAGGGGGCGGCCTGGGCGGTGAGCGAAATGCTGAGCGCCCGGGGCTTCCTCTGCGCGCCGAAGGGCACCCGGGCCATGCGGGAGCTTTTGAGGAAATCCGACGCGGAAGGCGCGCTGGGGCTGCAGCTGTTCGGGCGGGAGCCGGAGGAGATGCGAGAGGCGGCAAACCAGCTCTCCGACGCGGGCTTTGCCTTCATCGACATCAACATGGGCTGCCCCGCCCACAAGATCGTGTCCAACGGCGAGGGCTCGGCCCTCATGAGGACGCCGGACAAGGCGGAGAAGATCATCGCGGAGACGGTGAAGGGCGCGCGACTGCCCGTGACGGTGAAATTCCGGGCCGGCTGGGACGAGGAGCACATCAACGCCGTGGAGATCGCCAGGCGGGCCGAGCAGGCGGGGGCCAGCGCCCTCACCGTGCACGCCCGCACCCGGGTGCAGATGTACGCCGGCCACGCGGACTGGGAGGTCATCGCCCAGGTGAAGCGGGCGGTGTCCATTCCGGTGATCGGCAACGGCGATGTGCGCACCGCCGCGGATTTCCTGGCCATGCGGGAGCAAACCGGCTGCGACGGCGTGGCCATCGGCCGGGGCGCCCAGGGCAATCCCTGGGTGTTCCGCGAGATCAGGGCCGCGCTGCGGGGCGAGACCTGCCCGCCGGCCACGCTCCACGAGCGGGTGGAGCTGGCGCTGCGCCACGCCCGCATGCAGTCGGAATACATCGGCGAGCGGGTGGGCGTGCGGGAGATGCGCAAGCACGTGGCCTGGTATATCCAGGGCCTGCCGGGGTGCGCCCGCATGAGGGAACAGATTAACCGCACGCAGTCGCTCCAGGAGATGGAGCAGCTGCTGAGGGCATATGAGAAAGGGATGGATGAATAACCAATGAGCAAACGGAACCGGAAAGAGAAGGAGCAGAAGCAGAGCCGCGTGATTCGCGTGCTGGCCATCGCGCTGGCCGTGCTGCTGATCGGCATGGTGGTGGCCGAGGTGCTGCCCGTCTTCGGGCTGGCCGAGGAAGCCCCCGCCCGCAGCCACTATTCGCTGAACATGGCGATCGACCTGGACAACCAGGCGATCGCCATCGACCAGCGGCTGGACTACGTGAACGCCACGGGGCGGGCTCAGGACAGCGTGTGGTTGAATGTGTACGCCAACACGCTGCGCCGATCAGGGGCCATGCCGGTTGAACAGAATGATTGGAACAACGCCTTTCCGGGCGGATACGCGCCGGGGGGCGTTGATTTTATCAGCGTGCGGGTCAACGGCCAGGCGGCGGACTGGGGCATGAGCGGCGCCAGCGAGCAGTTCATGCGGGTGGCCTGCCCGCTGGAGCCCGGCCAGCGGGCCCTGATCGAGCTCTCCTTCCGGCTGATGCTCACCGAGAACAACTGGGCGCTGGGGGTGGGAGACCTGGGCTGGAGGCTGGTGAACTTCTATCCCGTGGCGGCGGTGTACGACCGGACGGCGGGGGATTTCGCGCTGAACAGCTGGACCCTGGCCACCGACCCGCTGATGAGCGAGCCGGCGGACTATCAGGCGGCACTGACCCTGCCGGAGGGCTGGGCGGTGGCGGCCACGGGCGGAGCCACGGCCTCCGCGCCGGATGAAAATGGCCGGGTGACCTGGACCGTCCGGGCCGAGAACGCGCGGGATTTCAGCCTGGCCTTCAGCCGCAAGATGAACGAGCGGCAGGGGGAGACGGCGGGGGGCCTCACGGTGCGGGCCTGGGCCAGCACCGCCGCGGCGGCCCGGGCCATGCTGGACGCGGCGCTGCCGGCGCTGGAGACCTATGAGGCCTGGTTCGGCCCGCTGACGCTGCCGGAGCTGGACCTGATGGAGACGGACTACCTGTGGGAAGGGCTGAGCAAGCCGGGGCTGATTCAGGTGTCGCCGGCGCTGTGCGCGCTGAACCGGCGGAATGACCTGGCAAAGGCGGTGGCGCGGCTGTGTGCGAATCAGTGGTTTCGGGGCGAGGTGGGCTGCGACCCGGAGAAGGAGCCTTGGCTGGCGGACACCCTGCCCGCCTACGCGGCGCTTTTGTACTTTGAGGAAAAGGAGGGTTACGGCGGCTATTTGAAGCGGCTGAACGCCCAGGTGCTGGAGGCGCTGCAGATCACCATTCCGGGCGGGCTGACCGTGGACAGCGCGGCCAGCCGGTTCACATCCCGGGGAGAGTACGAGCTGGTGGTGATCGACCGGGGCTGCGCGGTGCTGCACGAGGCCCGGGATCTGACGGGCCGGGAGGCGTTCATCGCATCGCTGGGCCGATACATCGCCAAAAACCGGGGAAAGAACGCCACCATCGAGGCGTTCGTGTCCGCCCTGAACGAGACCACCGGCCAACGTTGGGACGAGTACATCGTCTCCCAGCTGCAGAATATCTCGGATTACGTGAACCAGCGGCTGGAGTGGTTTGAGTGAGAAGGCGTTGCGCCGGGCCGCGCCCTGTGCTATAATAGCGGCGGGCCGGAAGCGGCTCCGGAAAATGACTGCGTGAGGAGAAAAAGAGAAATGTTTGTTGCCGACGCGCATTGCGACACACTGTATTCCATCGCCATTCACGGAAAGGACCCCGCCGAGTGCATGATCACCGCCGACCGGCTGGCAAAGGGCGGCGTGGGCCTGCAGACCTTCGCCCTGTTCGCCGGAGCGGGCGGCGTGAAGGGCCATCCCTATGAGAACGGACAGGCCATGCTGGCCGCCCGGGACAGGCTGGGCGTGCCGCTGCTGCAGGGCGACCTGCCGGACACCCCGCCGGAGACGCCCCACGGCGTGATCTCCATCGAGGGCGGCGAAATGCTGGAGGGGAGCCTGGAGCGGCTGCGCGAGTTCGACGCGGCAGCCCGGGTGCGCATGATCGCCCTCACCTGGAATTTCGACAACGAGATCGGCTTCCCGGCCAAGGGCGCGTCCGGGAAGGGCCTGACCCCCTTCGGCATCGCGCTGCTGGGCGAGATGGACAGGCTGGGCATCCTGCCGGACTGCTCGCATCTGAACGAGGCGGGCTTCTGGGACGTGGTGGAGCACGCGGCCCTGCCGCCCATCGCCAGCCACTCCAACCTGAAGACCCTGTGCGGCCACAGCCGGAACCTCACCGAGGCCCAGGTGAAGGCCGTGATCGAAAAGGGCGGCTTCATCGGCGTGAACTTCTACAGCTGCTTCCTGCGGGACGGCGGCGGCGCCACCCTGGACGACGTGCTGCGCCACATCGACGGCATCGCCCAGCTGGGCGGCATCGACGTGCTGGGCTTCGGCTCGGATTTCGACGGCATCGACGAGTGGCCCGAGGGCCTGGGGGATCCCAGCGCCTTCCCGGCGCTCCTGGAGCTGCTGGAAAAGCACGGCTACACGGACAAAGACATCGCCAAGATCGCCGGCCTGAACCTGTGGAACGTGCTGAAGCGGGCGGAAAGGGCCAGAAAGGCATAAATGAACCAGCGCGTCAAAACGCCCTCCCCGGCGAACGAACCGGGGAGGGCGTTTTCGCGCGTTTGCGCGGCGCTCACAGCAGATGGGCGCAGGTGGGGTCGAAGGAGATGAAGGCGCTGTCGCCCACGTGGAAGATCTTCTTGTTCACGGGGCAGTTGTCGGTGATCTTCACCAGCGTGTCGCCCACGCGCACGTGGTAGTTCTGATAGCTGCCCATGAAGCAGCTCAGTTCCACCTTGCAGGGCAGCGAGCCGCTGTCCGAGATGGAAACGGCCTCCGGCCGCAGCACGATCTCGCATTCGGAGCCCTCGGGGCGGGGCTTGTCCGCGTCCACGGTGACGGCGCCGCTGGGCAGCTGGATCTTGCTGAGCCCGCCGGCGCTGAAGCCCACGCGGCCCTTGAGGAAGTTGCACTCGCCGATGAAA
>CADARO010000053.1 GCA_902790345.1 uncultured Eubacteriales bacterium
AAGAGCGAATACAACCTGTCCCTGGGCGGCACCATGACGCTGAAGCCCACCAAGGTGCCCAGCAATGCCACGGTTGATACCACCACCACCTGGATCAGCAGCGATCCCACCATCGCCACCGTTTCCGCCAGCGGTCTCGTCACCGCCAAGGCCATCGGCACGACGGTCATCATGGTGACGATGAAGTCCAGCGAGGGCACCACCAAGACGGCGACCTGCACGCTGAACGTCAAGCAGCAGATCATCGACATCACGGGCGTGAGCCTGAACAAGACCGATCTGACCCTGGGCGTGGGCAGCAGCGAGACGCTGACCGCCTCCACGGTGCCCACCGACGCGACGGTGACCACCACCGTGACCTGGACCAGCAGCGACGAGTCCGTGGCGACGGTCTCCACCGAAGGCGAGGTAACGGCCAAGGCCAAGGGCACCGCCACCATCATGGTCACCATGAAGTCCAGCATCGGCACCACGAAGACCGCCATCTGCAACGTGACGGTGACCGACGTGGTGATCGACATCACGGACGTGACCCTGGACAAGACCGATCTGACCCTGGGCCTCGGCAAGACCGAGACGCTGAAGGTCGTTCTGACCCCCAGCAACGCCAACGTCAAGACCACCGAGACCTGGACCAGCGGCGATGCCAACGTCGCCACCGTATCCGATAAGGGCGTCGTGACGGCGAAGGCCGTGGGCACCGCCCCGATCATGGTGACGGTGAAATCCACCACCGGCACCATGAAGACCGCGATCTGCTACGTGACGGTCACGCCGCAGGTCATCGACATCACCGGCCTCAGCCTGAGCAAGACCGAGCTCACCATCGCCGAGGGCGATACCGAAACCCTGAAGGCCGACAAGCTGCCCGCCAACGCCACGGTCGACGTGACGGTCACCTGGATGAGCGGCGACACCAGCGTCGCCACCGTGTCCAGCGAAGGCGTGGTCACCGGCGTAGCCGTGGGCACCGCGCCCATCATGGTGACCATGAAGTCCAGCGAGGGCACCACCAAGACGGCTGTCTGCCTGGTGACGGTTGAGCCGAAGGTCATCGACATCACCGGCGTGAAGCTGGACAAGGAAGAAATCGAACTGGCGGTGGGCGACACGGCGAACCTGACGGCCACGAAGCTGCCGGATACCGCCAACGTGACCACCACCGTGACCTGGACCAGCACCGACACCGCCGTGGCGACGGTCTCCTCCGAGGGCGTCGTGACGGCCAAGGGCGTGGGCACCGCGGCGATCATCGCCACGATGAAGTCCAGCGAAGGCACCACCAAGGCCGCGACCTGCACGGTGACGGTCAAGGCACAGGTGATCGACATCACCGGCGTGACGCTGAGCAAGGGCAGCCTGACCGTGGCGGCCGGCGCCACCGAGAAGCTGACGGCCCTGCCGCTGCCGGCCAACGCCAACGTGACCACCACCGTGACCTGGACCAGCGCCGACACCAGCATCGCCACCGTGGCCAGCGACGGCACCGTGACGGGCGTGAGCGCCGGCCAGACCCCCATCCTCGTGACCATGAAGTCCAGCAGCGGCACCACCAAGACGGCCATCTGCATGGTGACTGTCACGGATGAGGTGATCGACATCACCGGCGTGACCCTGGACAAGACTGAACTCACCCTGCCCGCGGGCTCCACCGAGACCCTGAAGGCCACCAAGAATCCCACCGACGCGACGGTCAGCACCACCGTGACCTGGACCACCAGCGACGCCAATGTGGCGACGGTGTCCACCAGCGGCGTGGTGACGGCGAAGGCTGAAGGCACGGCGGTCATCATGGCCACCATGAAGTCCAGCAAGGGCACCACCAAGACCGCGACCTGCACCGTGACAGTCACGGCCCAGCTGATCGACATCACGAGCGTGACGCTGAACAAGACCGAGGCGACCCTGGGCGTGGGCGGCACCATGACGCTGACGGCGACCAAGAAGCCCACCAACGCCAACGTGCCCACCACGGTCACCTGGATCAGCAGCAACCCCGAAATCGCGACGGTATCCGATACCGGCGTGGTGACGGCCAAGGCCCTCGGCTCCACCGCCATCATGGTGACGATGAAGTCCAGCACGGGCACCACCAAGACCGCGACCTGCGTGGTGACGGTGGCCCAGGCTGAGATCGACATCACCGGCGTGGCGCTGAGCCAGACCGAGCTGTCCCTGGCCGTGGGCGGCACCGCCACCCTGACCGCCAGCAAGGTGCCCAGCGGCGCCACCGTGGAGACCACGGTCACCTGGCTCAGCGGCGACACCAGCGTCGTGACTGTGTCCGACAAGGGCGTCGTGACGGCGAAGGCCAAGGGCACCGCGGCCATCCTGGTCAAGATGACCTCCAGCACCGGCACCGTGAAGACGGCGACCTGCATTGTGACGGTCGGCTGACCGACTGACTGAGCGGCAACCCATAAACCAACACTCTGGCGGCTGTGCACTGCGCGGCCGCCAGACTCTTTGTAAGGAGGAAAGGAACCTCATGACATACGACAAGAATTCCTACATCATGGGCATGATCACTGCCTTCTGCGAGTGCGTGGCGGGTGGCTGCAAGCGGCTGGCTCTGTCGCCGCCCCTCACCAATGCGGATTACCAGGCGGTGGGGGAGGCGGCGGCGCGCGTCATCGCGGCCCACGGGCTTCTCAGCCTGCACGAGCGCAACGAGGACATGCCGCCGGAGCGTCGCTTTGAGTGGATCCTGATCGCCCGGCGGCAGGAGACCCTGGACGAATACCTGCGGCTGCGCGCCAGCGGCCTGAGCCCGGCCCGATCCCTGGAGCCCTTTTACGCGCTGCTGAGCTACGACGAGGCGGAGAGCGTGCACACCGGCTACGACGCCTTCCGGGAAGCCTTCGGTTAATACACAGGTTATTTGTTGGTTATAACCGTAAATTGCTATTGCATTTTTAGAGAAGGTATTATACAATAAATTGTCTGCACGGGCGGACGCTTTGTTTGCTTATCACTTTTGCCCGGTGAATGGGTGAAGGAGATAAAATATTTATGGAGGGAAAAGACATGAAAACCACGAAGATCCTGTCCCTGGTTCTCGCCCTCATGCTGGCTTTCGGTGCCATCGGCGCTTGCGCTGATGCGACCTATGAGCGCGCTGACGACGAAGACGTGTACGACGAAGTGCTGGGCGAATTCGAGGCCCTGATGGAAGCCGCCGAGGCTGCCGAAGATCTCGACACCCGCTTCATTCTGGAGGCGCAGGCTGAGGCTTATCTGCTGAACAGCGCCACCTTCGTTCCCACCACGACCCAGGGCGGTGCCTACACCCTGCGTCACGCGGCCTTCCGCAGCGGCCCCTATGCCAACTGGGGCAACGACGATGACCGTTACTTCAGCCTGGTGCTGGTGAACGAGCTCCTCACCAAGGAAGACTACGAAGCCACCAAGGAAATCTGGCAGAAGGCCGTCGCCGGCGAAGGCGAGTACAAAGCCGCCGAGTACCTGGCCGAAAAGGGCTACACCAAGGCCAACGAGTACAAGCTGACCTTCTCCACCGCCCCCGCCACCCTGGACTGGCTGAGCACTTCCATGCAGTCTGACACCGAGATCACCGTTCAGACCGTGGACGGCCTGGTGCAGTACGACAACCTGGGCGTCATGCAGCCCAAGCTGGCCACCTCCTGGGAAGTTTCCGAGGACGGCCTGACCTACACCTTCCACATCCGCGACGACGCGAAGTGGTACACCTCCGAGGGCGCCGAGTACGCTCCCGTTGTGGCTGGCGACTTCGTGGCTGGCTTCCATCACATGCTGGACGCCAACGGCGGCCTTGAGTGGCTGGTCGAGGGCATCGTGAAGGGCGCCACCGAGTATCTCGAGGGCGGCGCTTGGGAAGACGTGGGCTATGAGGCTCCCGATGACAGCACCCTGGTCATCACCCTCGAGGCTCCCACCTCCTACTTCATGACCATGCTGACCTACTCCTGCTTCCTGCCCATCTGCGAGGATTGGTTCCTGAGCCACGGCGGCGTGTACGGCCAGGCTGAGTACGCCGAGGCGTCCGCTGACACCTCCGCTTACACCTTCGGCAAGAACACCGACGTCTCCTCTCAGGTCTACTGCGGCCCCTTCCTGCTGAAGAAGCTGGTTGCGGACTCCGAGATCGTTGTTGAGAAGAACCCCAGCTACTACGACGCCGACAAGGTCACCCTGGACGCCGTCCGCTGGATCTATGACGATGGTTCCAACCCCGTGCAGCTGTACAACGACGTGGTCGCTGGCACCTACACCTACAACATGGGCCTGACCGAAGGCGCCGGCACCCTGGCCATGGCCAAGGAAGACGGCAACTTCGACAAGTGCGCTGTCATCTCCGACACCACCTCCACCACCTACTTCGGCGGCCTGAACGTCAACCGCGGCACCTTCGAGCTGTCCAGCGGCGCCATGAAGTCCCCGAAGACCGAGCAGCAGAAGATCGACACCGTGACCGCCCTGCGGAACCTGAACTTCCGCAAGGCCTTCGTGCACGCCTTCGATCGCGGCACCTACAACGCTGTGTCCCGCGGCGAAGACCTGAAGTACACCTCTCTGCGCAACATGTACACCCATCCCGAGTTCGTGCAGCTGTCTGCCGACGCTGAGGACGCTGACGGCAACGCCTTCGCGGCCGGCACCATGTACGGCCAGATCGTGCAGTTCTATCTGGACCAGATGGACGCTCACATCAAGACCGAAGACGGCATCGATGGCTGGTATGATCCCGAGTACGCCAAGGCTTGCCTGGAGGCGGCCAAGGAAGAGCTGGGCGACACCGTGACCTGGCCCATCCAGATCGACATCGAGTACCTGTCCTCTGCCGCGACCAACACCGCGCAGGCTCAGGCCGTGAAGCAGGTCATCGAGGAGTGCCTGGGCGCCGAGAACGTTCAGGTCAACCTGATCGAGGCCACCACCACCGACGACTACTATGCTTCCGGCTATCGCGCGCCTCATGGTGTGGATGGCAACTACGACTTCTTCTACGGCTCCGGCTGGGGCCCGGACTACGGCGATCCCAACACCTATCTGAACACCTTCCTGGGTGGCGGCGCCGGCTACATGACCAAGGTTCTCGGCCTGTTCTAATTCAAGCAGACAGACCTTGCTTCATGTGAAGTGAGAAAGCGATGGGGGAGCGGATCAAACCGCTTCCCCCATCTGTTGCTTTATTTCCGGGTATTTCAAAATTCATTCGTAAGTTGGTGTATTCATGAAAAGATACATGGGAAGGCGCATCCTGTTTTCCGTTTTCTCGCTGATCGTTGTGGTGGCCGCAGTCATGCTGCTGGTCTATTCGCTCATCAACCGCAACGTCATTTTCCAACAGGATGACATGTGGAACAAGAAGAACAGCAACGACCGCACGATCTATGAGTACACCATGTATTCGAAATATGGTTATCTCGATTACGTGGATTATTCCGCTTTCCTGAAGGCGAAGTACGAGCCTGTCCTGGGCAGCGACTATACCAAGGACGCCGGCTACAAGGCGGACAAGGACGCCATTCAGGACGAAAACACCTATCTGGAGAACGCCTCCGTTCAGGAATTCTCCGATTTGTACGAGAAAAAGGGCTATAGCATTACCTATCTCACCCCCGACCGCTCCAAGTCCGGCAAGGTCAAGAGCGGCGGCAACGCGTACCTGATCGCGATTCAGGAAAAGAGCGTTTTCCTGCGCGTCTGGGATTACTTTACGCATCTCATTTCCATCGAGACCACCCGCGACGTGACCGATCCCACGCTCACGGAGCGCTACATCCGCGTGGAGAAGGATCCCTACAGCGGCTTCTACGCCCTGGTGGGTTCCGGCACGACCCACAAATACCTCCTGTATGTGGACGGGCGCTTCCCGTTCCTCCATCAGAATTTCATCCATCTGAACCTGGGTACCTCCTATACCAAGTACAGGGGCCAGGAAATAACGCAGGTCATCAACCGGCCGACGGGCGATCAGGTGAAGGCGCAGACCCAGTACCCCGCCCAGATCGGCACGGATGAATATATTGATTCCGCCATCGACTTCCATACCCTCACGTATAACTACAATCCCCGCACCAAGACGGAGATGAACCAGTTCCCGGATCAGTACACCACCCATACCTACCGGTTCGGCGGCCTGTCCATGCTGGAGAACAGCTTCGTGGCCGGCATCATCGCCACCATCATCGCATACCTCCTGGGCCTGCCCCTGGGCATCGCCATGGCGCGACACAAGGAAGGCTTGCTGGACAAGATCGGCAACGGCTACATCATCTTCATCATGGCCGTGCCGTCTCTGGCCTACATCTTCCTGTTCGCCACCGTGGGCACGACTCTGTTCGGCCTGCCCTATAAATTCGCCAACGCGGAGGTCAAGATCTTCGCCTACTTCCTGCCCATCATTTCGCTGGCTCTGCCCCAGGTGGGCAGCCTGATGAAGTGGATGCGCCGCTACATGATCGACCAGATGAATTCGGACTACGTGAAGTTCGCCCGGGCCGAGGGCCTGAGCGAGAAGGAGATCTTCTCCAAGCACATCTCCCGCAACGCCATGATCCCGCTGGTGCACAGCATCCCCGGCAACATCCTGGGCTGCCTCACCGGCGCCATCATCACCGAGCGCGTGTACGCCATGCCCGGCGTGGGCAACCTGCTCACCGCCGCCATCAACTCCCACGACAACGCCGTGATCGTGGCCTGCACCATGTTCTACACCTCCCTGTCCATCATCTCGATCATCCTGGGCGACCTGCTGATGGCCAAGTTTGACCCGAGAATTTCCCTCACGGCCAGCAAAGGAGGCGGCAGGTAATGGCAGAGATCAACAACAAGGACTTTCAGTTCATCGACATAAACACCATCCAGGCGGAGAAGATCACCGCGCCCCGCTATTCCTATTGGGCCAGCGTGTTCCGCGTGTTCTTCCGCAAGAAGATCAACATCGTGTTGATCGCACTGTTCATCCTGCTGCTGGCGTGCAGCTTCATCATTCCGGCGTTCTGCCCCTATGTGCCCTTTGAGAACGTGACCGACGCCAAGACGTATCATCTGAATCCCAAGGCCGCCATGGACTACTTCGGCGGCTTCTCCATGAAGTGGATCTTCGGCACCGGCGCCCAGGGCAACTCCATCTTCTACGGCATCTGGGCTTCCGCCCGCACCAGCCTGGTGCTGGCCGTGATCTGCGCGGCCATCAACATGACCATCGGCATCCTGCTGGGCGCCGTGTGGGGCTACTCCAAGCGGTTTGACCAGGTGATGCTGGTGATCTACAACATCATCGCCAACGTGCCCTACATCCTGCTGATCTCCGTGCTGGTGTACATCATCGGCGCGGGCTTCTGGAGCTTCGTGTTCGCGCTGACCGTGACCGGCTGGCTGGGCATCGCGTATTTCTTCCGCACTCAGGTGCTCATCATCCGGGACCGCGAGTATTCGCTGGCTTCCCGCTGCCTGGGCACGCCCATTCCCCGCATGATCTCCAAGAACATCCTGCCCTTCCTCACCAGCGTCACCGTGACCCTGCTGGCCACGGAGCTGCCCAGCTACATCTCCATGGAGGTGTTCCTGTCCTACATCGGCGTGGGCCTGTCCGCGCAGGTGGCTTCGCTGGGCCGCATGATCCAGGAGGCGCAGTCCGCGTTCCTGATCTATCCCTGGGAGTTCTGGCCGCCGGTGGCCATCGCCGCGGCGATCACCATCATTCTCTACGTTCTGGGCCAGAACCTGGCTGACGCCTCTGACCCCAGGACCCACATGTAAGGAGGGCGCGTCATGGCTGATAACGAGAAGAAAGTCCTCCTTTCGCTGAAAAACGTGAGCGTCAAGTTCAACGTGCGCGGCCGCATCCTCACGGCCATCCGCAACGTGTCGCTGGACATCTATGAAAACGAGTCCCTGGCCATCGTGGGCGAGAGCGGCTCGGGCAAATCGGTGCTCACCAAGACCTTCGCCGGCATGCTGGACGCCAACGGCTTCATCTCCGAGGGCAGCATCGTGTTTTCCGACGACGACGTGTCCAAGACCGACGTGAAGCTGACGGCCTACAACCGCAAGCTGCTCAAATACCTCACCGACACTCTCAACAAGTATTCGCCCCTGGAGCGCGGCGCGGCGGAATACCGCCAGATCCTGGCCCGGGAAGCGGACATGAAGCACGTGAAGTCCCTGACGGAGGAGGAAGAGGAGTCCTTCCAGCGCCGCATCAAGGAGCTGCGGGACGGCGTGGTTGACCTGCGCAACTACATCCTCACTCTGGACCGCCACAGCGCCACCGACGCCGTCGAGATCAAGACCTCTCAGGACAAGCTGAAAAGCCTGGAGGCTCAGGCGGACGCGGTTGAGAACGAGCGCAAGGCGCTGATCCAGTCCCGCGAGAACGCCTATAAAGCGGACACGAAGCGCCAGGCCGAGGACGCCGCCGCGTTGAGCCAACTGAAGGCCGAGCGCGAGCGCAAGATCGCCCAGCCCGACCAGAGCGGCAATCCCCACGGCCTGACCGACGAGGTGCTGAAGCGCAACGACGTGCTGGCCCGGGAGATCCTGCTGTCCATCGGCCGCTATCCCGTGAAGAGCCAGATCGGCTTCATCCACAAGCTGAACCGGGCCTTCCGCGACGCCATGGCCATCGGGGAGGATTTGAACGACCGGGGCGTGAAAAACCGCATCTTCCAGACGGCGGTGTTCTATGTGCAGTATCTCTCCACTGACGAGGCCGCGGGCGTCATCCACGGCTGGGCGGTGATCGATTGCGCCCATGTGAAGTACACCAACGACTGGCAGCAGATTCGCGGCCGCCGCATCGCCACCGTCTTCCAGGACCCCATGACCAGCCTGAACCCGGTCATCACCATCGGCAAGCAGATCATGACGGTCATTTTGAAGCACCAGAAGTGCAGCCAGGCCGAGGCCAGGCAGCGCACCATCGAGATCATGGGCAAGGTGGGCATCCCGGAGCCGGAGAAGCGCTTCGACGATTACCCCTTCCAGTATTCCGGCGGCATGCGCCAGCGCATCGTCATCGCCATCGCCCTCAGCTGCCAGCCGAAGATCCTCATCTGCGATGAGCCCACCACCGCGCTGGACGTGACCATTCAGGCCCAGATCATCCGGCTCATCAAGGATCTGCAGAAGGAGCTGGGCTTCACCACCGTCTACATCACCCACGACCTGGGCGTCGTGGCCAACGTAGCCGAGCGCGTGGCCGTGCTGTACGCCGGCCAGATCGTGGAGATCGGCACGGTGGAGGACATCTTCTATGACCCGAAGCACCCCTACACCTGGGCGCTGCTGTCCTCGCTGCCGCAGCTGACCGACCGGAACGCGGAGCTGTTCTCCATTCCGGGCACGCCGCCCTCGCTGTACAACAAGATCGTGGGTGACGCCTTCGCGCCCCGCAATCAGTACGCCATGGCCATCGACCTGAAGGAAGAGCCGCCCATGTTCAAGGTGAGCGACACCCACTACGCCAAGACCTGGCTGCTGGATCCCCGCGCGCCCAAAACCGAAGCGCCGAAGAACATTCAGAACCTGCATGAGAAAATGGCGAAGATCTACGGCGACACGGATTTTGAAGAATAAGGAGAGAAGAACATGGAGAATAACGAGCGGGAAGTTCTGCTTTCCATTCAAAATCTGGACGTGGTGTTCAAGCAGGGCAAGAACAAGTTCAAGGCCGTGGACAACGTGAGCTTTGACATCTACAAGGGCGAGACCCTGTCGCTGGTGGGCGAGTCCGGCTCGGGCAAGACCACCATTGGCCGCGCCATCGTGCGCATCAACCCCTGCTCCAATGGCGCCATCTACTTCAAGGGCAAGAAGATTTCCGGCAAGCTGTCCCGCAAGGACGATCAGGACGTCATCCGCAAGATCCAGATGGTGTTCCAGGACCCGGCCGCCTCGCTGAACGAGCGCGCCACCATCGAGTACATCATCTCCGAGGGCCTCTACAACTTCCACCTGTTCAAGGACGAGAAGGACAGAATGGCGAAGGTGGAGAGGGCCATCAACGACGTGGGCCTGCTGCCGGAGCATCTGACCCGCTATCCCCACGAGTTTTCCGGCGGCCAGCGCCAGCGCGTGGGCCTGGCCCGCTCCATCGTGATGGAGCCGGAGATGATCGTGGCGGACGAGCCCATCTCCGCGCTGGACGTGTCCATTCGCGCCCAGGTGCTGAACCTCCTGAAGAAGTTCCAGCGGGAGCGGGGCCTCACGTATCTGTTCATCGCCCATGATCTGTCCATCGTTCGCTTCATCAGCGACCGCATCGTGGTCATCTACAAGGGCAAGATCATGGAGATCGCGGAAACGGAGGAGCTGTTCAAGTATCCTCTGCACCCCTATACCCACTCGCTGATGTCCGCGATTCCGATTCCGGACCCGATTCTGGAAAAGAAGAAGAAGCTGTTCGTGTACACGCCGCAGGAATACGGCCCGAACGATCAGCCGACCCTGACGGACATCGGCAACGGCCACATGGTCTATGGCAGCGCCGCGGAGATCGAGCGGTATAAGGCCATTCGATTCAAATGACAGAGAGGCTGTCACCGGGCGGTGGCAGCCTCTTTTCAAGGGAAATGGAGGAGCGTCATGGCGCTGGACAAAAAGACAAAGGTGCGGCTGATCCTGTTCATCCTGGCGTTTGTCATCGCCGTGGGGTCGTTCACCGTCGGCGTGCTGTCGTTGGGCCATCGGGAAAGCGGCTGGTATGAGGTGGATCCCACGGCGGAGGCCTACGCCGTGACCTATGACAGCGGCGTGCACCTGCTCTACTATGCCGAGGGCAGGAGCGGCGACATCCGCCAGAGGATCAACGCCGCGCAGCAGGTCTTCTCGGAGAGCCTGGCCCGCTACGACAAGCTGCTGGACGCCCGTAACGAATACGACGACGCGGTGAGCATCGCCTCCATCAGCGCGGCGGGCGGCGAGCCGGTGGTGATCGGCGAGACGCTGTACGGCGTGCTTTCCGACGCGCTGGAGAAGACGGGGGAGGCAAAGGGCTACAGCCTGTTTGCCGGCGCACTCTGGCGGGAATGGGAAACCCTGCTCTATCTCGACGACCCGCTTGACTTCGATCCGATCAACAACCCGGACGAGGCGGAGCGGCTGGCCGCGCTGACCGAGGCAATCAACCGACCGGAGTCGTTTGAGCTGTGTCTGTCGGAGGACGACGGCTATACGGCGGCGCTCGTCCTGTCGCCTGCCTACCGCGAGATGGAAGAGGCCTATGAGATCGACGCGCCGGCGCTGGATCTGAACGCGCTGCGGGAGGCGTATCTTCTCGACCTGGTGGCCGGAGACATGGCGGAAAAGGGCATGACGGACGGGTATCTGTATACCGACTCCGGTCTCACCGCATTGCTGAGCGGCGGGCGGGATTACCGCTTCGATGTGTACGGCCTGGAAGAGGGCAAGCCAATGCGTGTGGCCAGCCTGAGCGTGGGCGAACCGGCGGTTGTGTGTCAGTGCGCCGCGTTTGCCATTTCCGGTGGCAGTAACGGCGCTTACGCGGTGGACGAAGACGGAGTGGCTTATCTGCGCCATCCGCGGTTCGACGCGCGGACGGGCGGCTTTCACGACGTGCTCCTGAACGCGGTGCTCGTGTCCGGCGAAAGACGCGCGGCCGATCTGGCCTTCGAGGGCCTGGCGCTGCACGGGCTGGACAGCCGAAGCGCGGTGGAGGCCGAGCTGGCGGCCCAGGGCGGCGAAACGGCCGCCGCGTGGCTCTGGCAGGGCGATGAGAAGGCGCTTTACGCAAACGAAGCCGCCACAGCGCGGCTGTCGATGGACCCGGCGGGCGGCTATCGGCTGGAAGCCCGGCCGTAAAACAAATGCAAAACAGATGCGAAATGGGAGCAAATCTATGAGAACAGTGGTTGCGAAATTTGGCGGCACGTCGCTGGCCAGCGCGGGGCAGTTCCGCAAAATCAGGGAAATCATCGGGAGCGATCCGGACCGGCGGTTCATCGTGGCCTCCGCGCCGGGCAAGCGCTTCGCGGAGGATGTGAAGGTGACCGACCTTCTGATCAAATGCTATGACCTGGCGGCGGCGGGGCAGGATTTCGCGCCTTGCCTCCAGCAGGTTCAGGCCCGGTTTCAGGACATCGTCTCGGAGCTGGGGCTGGATTTCCCGCTGAATGAGGAAATCGAGACCTTGCGCGCCCAGCTAAAGACCGACCCGCAGCGGGATTACGCCGCCAGCCGGGGCGAGTACCTCAACTCACGCATTCTGGCGGCGTACCTGGGGTTCACCTTCGTGGACCCGGAGTGGTGCGTGTGCTTCGATGAGAACGGCGCGCTGGACACGGCCATGACCCGCCGCACCATGGGCGCCGCCCTGCGGCCGCTGAAGCAGGCCGTCATCGCCGGGTTTTACGGCGCGGACATGCGGGGCCGCATCCACACCCTCACCCGGGGCGGCTCGGACGTGACGGGCAGCCTGGCCGCCGCGGCTATTCAGGCGGATCTCTACGAAAACTGGACGGACGTGTCCGGCCTGCTGGCGGCAGACCCCCACATCGTGGAAAATCCCAAGTCGGTGAAGTACATCAGCTACCGCGAGCTGCGAACCCTTTCATACATGGGCGCGTCCGTGCTGCACACCGACGCGGTGAACCCGGTCACCGACCTGTGCATTCCCATCAATATCCGCAACACCGACCGCCCCCAGGACCCGGGCACCATGATCGTGCGCAAGCTCCCGGAGGGGGAGACGAAGTACCCCATCATCGGCGTGGCGGGCCGGGTGGGCATGTCGGTCATTCAGGTGGAGAAGGTGATGGTCAGCGACGAATCCGGCTTCACCGCCGTCATGCTGGACATGCTCAAAAACCGTCAGCTGCCCTTCGAGCAGTGCCTGACGGGCATCGACACGGTGACGCTGGTGATTCGCAGCGACCTGCTGGCCCCCTGCAAGGAGGAGCTGCTGGCCGAAATACAGCGGACGCTGCGGCCGGACTACGTGGGCTTGAAGGAGAACCTGTCCATGATCGCCGTCATCGGCGAGAAGGGCACCGACGTGTGCGATTCCAACGTGCGCGTGCTGCAGGCGCTGACCCATGCCGGCATCCCCATCAGCACCATCAACCAGGGCGCGGGCAAGCTGAACCTGCTTGTGGGCGTGCCCGAGGAGAAATACGAGGACGCCATCCGCGCCATCTACGACACCATCGACGAAGCCATGTGAGCGTCAGATGCCGAGCACGGCCCGGCGCAGCGCCGCCACGTCCCCGTCAAACACCATGCCACCCATGCCCGCGGCGTTCGCTCCGGCGACGTTCACGGGCATGTCGTCTATAAAGAAGCATTCCGCCGGATTCAGGTGATACTGATCCGTCAGCGCCCGGTAAATGGCCGCGCTGGGCTTCACCAGGCGCAGGAAGGCGGAGATCACCGCCCCGTCGAAGCACTCACTGCCCGGGATGTCCGGCCAGTACTCGGGCTGCCGGCGGCTGGCGTTGGACAGGAGATAGACCGACAGCCCGGCCGCCTTGCAGTCCCGGGCGAAATCCGCCATGCCGGGGATGGGCTCCATGGGCCGCTCCCAGGCGAAGATCAGCTGGTGGGCCACGGCGTGGAGCCGCTGGGGCAGGCGACGGCGGACAATGGCCTCCAGGTCGGGCTCGTCCAGGTCGCCGCGATCCATGAGCGGCCATTCAGGGGAATGGAAAATGGCCTTAAGCAGGGCCGATCTGTCCTCCGGGCTCTTGACGCCTGCGCGCTCCACGAAATGAACGGGATCGTAGCGGATGAGGACGTTGCCCATGTCAAACACCACGTTTCGGATCATTGGCGGTACCTTCTTTCTTCTGT
>CADARO010000054.1 GCA_902790345.1 uncultured Eubacteriales bacterium
GCGGCACGCTGGTGGTGGGCCAGGGCACGGCCAACGTCTTCGGCCTCACCAGAGATCTGAACCGGCTGCAGAAGGAGGGGAACTACTCTCCCAGCCTGCTGGCGGTCAGCGATTTTGTCCGGGGCGACACCACCTATCAGACCGGCCCGCTGGTGTACTCCCGGAGCGGATATGAGCTGCCGAACATGCGCCGGGTGGCCGATGGGGAGGCCCTCAAGGAGGGCTGCAGCTATCGCTTCAAGGTGGTGTACGACGAGGCGCTGGCAGTGAACAGCGGCGCGGCCTGGCAATTTGACGGGCCCTGCGGCGCGCCGGAGGAGGGGGCGTATTTCCTCATCGAAACCAGCGGCTTCGGCGACGGCCCGGCGCTGATTTTCCGGCCCGATCTGACGGAGGAGCCGCTGCTGGAGGACGGCTACGAGCAAAACCAGCTGTGGCGGGTGACCGTCGCTGGCCTGGTGGCGGCGGACGGAAGCGCGGCGGAGGACATCGTCTACGACGTGGCCATGGTGTCCCTCACCCCCATCGATCCGGCCAGCGTGGAGATCACGCCCCGGGAAATCACGCTGACCGTGGGCGAGCGTATAACAGTTCACGCCACGGTGTATCCCCGCTGGGCGGACGACCTCTCCTATACCCTCTCCACCGGCGACGAGACGGTGGCGGTGATTGAGGACGGCGTGCTCGTGGGTGTGGCAGAAGGTTCATGCGTGCTGCGGGCGGAGACGGCGAACGGGCGGTGGGACGAGGTAACGGTGGTGGTACAGGAGCGGGAGCAATCGACGCATCGATAAATCGGGATTTGCAGGGAGCTTTGAGGAAATAAGAAAATATCCGTAATAACTAATGGTCATGAGAATTTGGCAATTTGGAGAAGAAAGATAATGGAATCATTTGTCAATGAAAAGGACTTTGACTTGCTTACCCAGGATCAGTATACATTCGCGGTGCTGGACAGGATTCTGCGGGGCAGGTGCGACCTTGTCCGGACAAACCATCAGGATCTGATCATGTGCCATTCGGAAGAACATTATCCAGTCTGGTTCTGGACCCCGGACGGATGCGCGGATGAGATAAAAGAGAGGGCATGGGAACTGGCAAATGAAATGCGTCCGTTCTCTTCCGGATACAAGTACAATATCAAACATGAACTGGCGGAATACTTCATGGAGAGGGCGAAACGGGAAAACATGGACATCGGAATCTCCATGCAGCTGTTCGCCTATGACTGCCCGGAACCAGTCCGGCCGGACTGTCCGGCAGATGGGGAACTGTACTGCTGCACGCAGGAGGATATGGAAGCAGTGGTCTCCATGATGAATCACTTCTATGACGACATCGGGGAAAAACCGCCGACTGAGAACCGCGTCCGGGAAAAGGCGCAGATGTTCATTGACGATCATTCATTTTTCTTCTGGAAGGACGCGAAGGGAAATGCCGCAGCCTGCTGCTCCTATCGGTGCAACCAGGGGCTTGCCTGCGTGGGCAGCGTTTACACCCGGCCGGAGTTCCGCAGGCGGCATTATGCTCAGCACATGGTTTACGAAGTGACGGAAAAGATCAAGGCCATGGGATTTATGCCGATGCTCTACACCGATGCGGGCTATGCGGCGTCCAATGCCTGCTACGAGAAAATCGGCTATGTACTGCGGGGCCGGCTGTGCACCGTCGCGAAGGCCTGAAACACAAAAATTTCTCTTCAGGGACAAGAATTGAGATGCAGTGGAATGCATTTATCCGGCAGAAGCCATAAAACCATTCATAGGCCAAACTTCCATTTTATCGAAACGCGCCCGGCCGAATCCCTCCGGCCGGGCGCTTGCTCTATTCGATTGAGGCAAAATCACACGCGCTTGCTCATGACGTCCTTCTCGTACTGCTTCACGATCTGGATCCAGCTGTCGCCCACGGGCACGTTCTGCTTGGCGCAGTAGGCGTCCCACACGGCGGAGAAGGGCAGGGTCTTGATCTCTTCCATGAGGGCCAAGCGCTTGGAATAGTCCAGATTGTTCTCGGCCTCGCGCAGCATCGCGGTGGGCTCCAGGTAGGCCTTCAGCACGGCCTTCTGGGCGTTGCGCTCGCCGATGACCCAGGCGGCCACGCGGTTGATGGAGGCGTCGAAGAAGTCCAGCGCCACGCACACGCGCTTGTCGTAGCCGTTGCGGATGATCTCGCCCATGATGTTCTGAAGCTCGTCATCCAGGGTGATGACGTGGTCGCTGTCCCAGCGGACGCCGCGGGACACGTGCAGCAGGATGTGATCCAGGAACTGCATGCAGGCGGAGATCTTGGCGGAGATGACCTCGGTGGGATGGAAGTGGCCGGCGTCCAGGGTGACCAGCTTGCCGCGGGTGAGGGCGTAGCCCAGCATCAGCTCATGGGAGCCCACGGTGTAGCTCTCCAGGCCCAGGGCGAACAGCTTGCTCTCAACAGCCTCCAGCACCAGCTTCTCGTCGATCTTCTTCTCGAAAATCTTGTCCAGCGAATCGATCATGCGCTGGCGGGGCGCGGCGGTGTCGGCGGGGGTGTCCTTCATGCCGTCGGGCATCCAGTAGTTGATGACGCAGGTCTTGCCCAGCTGCTTGCCGAACTCCTCGCCGATCTCGCGGCAGCGCTTGCCGTGCTCGATCCAGAAGTCGCGAACGGCCTTATCCGGGCTGGACAGGGTGAAGCCGTCCTTCACCATGCTGTGGCCGAAGTAGGTGGGGTTGAAGTCCAGGCCCACGTTCTTTTCCTTGGCCCAGTCCACCCAGCTCTGGAACTCGGCGATGGTGTAGGCGTCGCGGTCGATCTTCTTGCCGTGGAGCTCCGCGTAGCTGGCGTGCAGGTTGAATTTGCGCGCGCCGGGGATCATGCTCATGGCCAGGTCGGCGTCCGCGCGGATCTCGTCCGCGTTGCGGGCGCGGCCGGGATAGTTGCCGGTGGTGGCGATGCCGTCCTTGGCGCCGCCGTCCGCGTTTTCGCAGCCGATGACGTCGTCCGCCTGCCAGCAGTGCATGGACACGGGCAGCTGAGCCGCCTTCTCCATCGCCTTGTCGATGTCCACGCCGTACTGGGCGTAGATTTCCTTGGCATAGTCGTAGCCAGTCTGAATGAGCTTGTCGGAAATAGCCATGTGATTTTATCCTCCTTTTATTCTATCCTTTTATTCCTCGATGGCCGCCTTGCGGGCGGTGATGTCGTGGATCACCTTCGGGTCGAACTTGGGCCGGCGGTCGTAGTAGTACAGGCCGTTGCGCTCCTGCTCCACGTCGGTCAGCTGGGTGTAGCAGAAGCCCATGTGGTTCGGGTTGTCCAGCAGCGCGTCGGTGAGGCCGCGATAGCGCTCGATGAATTCCTCCTCCGTCTTCGGGCCGTTGCCGTAGCCCCAGCCCTCCCCGTCCGGGTTCCAGCCGATGCCGCCGTATTCGCTCACGAACACCGGCTGCCCGCCGTAGCGCTGCCTGCGGGCGAACTGGTCGTAGATGATCTCCGCCTCCGGGGCGTAGCGGGCCTTGTACACGGCGGGGTCCTGCTCGTAGTCGTGGGTGTCGTAGATGTCGGTCTCCACGTGGATGCCGCCGCTGGAGTCGATGCAGGGCCGGGTGGGATCGAAGGCCTTGGTCACCTGATAGCTGAGGCGCATGGTCTCCGAGCGCTGGCCGTTGTTCTCCTCGCCCCAGGTCTCATTCCAGGGGCACCAGCCCACGATGCAGGGGGCGCTGTAATCCCGCTTCAGGACCTGCAGCCACTCCTCCAGGAACACGGGCAGCGTCCAGCTGTCCTTGGGGTCGATGCCCCAGCTGGCCATCTCGCCCCAGCAGATGTAGCCCAGCCGATCCGCCCAGTAGAGGAAGCGGGGCTCGAACACCTTCTGATGCAGGCGGGCGCCGTTGAAGCCCATGGCCATGGAGCGCTGGATGTCCGCCTTCAGGTCCTCGTCGGTGGGGGCGGTGTAGATGCCGTCCGGATAGAAGCCCTGATCCAGGATCAGCCGCTGGAACACCGGCCGCCCGTTGATGAGGCACTTCATGCCGTCGAAGGAGACGGTGCGCAGGCCGAAGTAGCTCATCAACTCGTCCACCGGCTGGCCGTCCTTCTTCAGCGTCAGCCGCAGGTCGTACAGGTTGGGCTCGCCCACGTTCCACAGCTTCGCGTCGTCCACGTTCAGCAGGATGCGGGCCCGGCCGCCATCCACGTCCGCGCTCACCGCGCCCTGGGCCTCGCCCTCGAAGGAGGCCTCCGCCTCCAGCATCAGGCCATCGGTGGGGCCGTCGATTGCCGCCTCGATGAGCACCGTGGCATTGGCGGCGTCCGGCGTGAGGCGCACGCTGACGATGCGGGACTCGTTTGTCCACTCCAGCCACACCGTCTGCCAGATGCCGGTGGTGCGGGTGTAGGAGCAGCCCCGGGAGTGGTACTCGCTGCACTGCTTGCCGAAGGGCTGACGGCCGCTTCTCAGGTTGTCGTCCGCGCACACCACCACGGTGTTCTCGCCGGGTTTGATCACCTTTGTGATCTCCAGCTGGAAGCCCACGTAGCCGCCCCGGTGGGTGCCCACGGACACGCCGTTCACCCATACCTCGGCCTGGTAGTCCACCGCGCCGAAGTTGATGAACACCCGCTTGCCCTCCGCCTCATGGGGCAGGGTGAACGTGCGCCGATACCACACGGCGGCCATGAAGTCGGTGTGCTCCACGCCGGAGAGCCGGCTCTCCGGGCAGAAGGGCACCAGGATCTCGCACTTCAGCTTCTCCTTCTCCACCAGCCCCCGGGCCCGGCCGGAAGCGCCGTTGTCCATCTCGAATTGCCAGGTTCCGTTCAGATTCAGCCATCCCTCCCGCACGAACTGCGGCCGGGGATATTCCGCCCTGGGAATCATGAAAGTCCCCTCCCTGGTGAGGACGGCGCGGGGCCGCCCGTTTATTTGATGATATTATATCATACAAACCCCGTTAATAAAAGCACATTTTTTTCACAATCCGTCATTTTGTTGCGGCGGGGCGCTTGTGTTTTGCCAAAGCTGTGCTATAATGGCGGCGGTGAATACCGGAATACACGCTTACGGGAAGTGACCGATCATGCCGGATCGCGCGCGACGCTGCCGCAACGCCTACATTGTGGAAGCCCTGCTGGAATATCTCATCAGCCTGCTGGTGTCGGGGGCGTTTCTCTCCGCCATCCTGCGGCAGGTGGGGGTGTCCGACGCAGTGACGGGCGTGGTCTCCTCCATCATCTCCCTGGCCTGCGCGGCGCAGCTGTTCTCCGGGCTGCTGGCCCGGCCGGGCCGCTCCGTCCGGCGCACCATGCTGGCGCTGGGGGCCGCGAACCAGCTCCTGTTCGCCGCGCTGTACCTGGTGCCCTTCATCCGGGCCAGCCAGGGAGCCAGGAGCGCGCTGTTCATCCTCATGATTCTCTCGGCCCACCTGATCCAGAACCTGTCCCGGCCGCTGAAATACCAGTGGCTGATGAGCTTCGTGGCGCCCCGGGAGCGGGGCTGGTTCACCGCCAGGAAGGAGATCGTGTCCCTCATCGGCGGCATGCTGTTCACCCTGGCCATGGGCCGGATGGTGGATCACTTCACCGCCCAGGGCCGGGAGAAAACCGGCTTCATCCTGTGCGGCGCGGCCATGGCGGCGGTGGCGGCGCTGTACTTCGTCGTGCTCTTTTCCATCGACGACGCCCCCGGCCTGGAGCCCCGCTCAGCCGCCTCCCTGAGGGAACAGATCCGGAACATGCTCACCCTGCTGGGCGGAAACAAGGCCTTCCGGCGGCTGCTCCTGTGCGACATTCTCTGGAAGGCCGCCGTGTACCTGTCCACCCCCTATTTCGGAACGTACCTCATCGGCGAGCTGGGCTTCTCCCTCACGGCGGTGTCCCTGCTGGGCATCGTGCCGGGGCTTTTGCGGGCGCTGGTGTCCCCCTGGTTCGGCCGGTTCGCAGACAGGAAGAGCTGGGCCGCCTCCCTCACCCTGGGCCTGTCTATCGCCGCTGCAGCCTTCCTGGTGAACGCCTTCACCCGGCCCGGGCCGGCGCGGCTGCTCTACGCGGTATACGCCGCGCTGTACGCCGCGTCCCTGGCCTCCGTCAACGGCGGGCTCACCAACATCACCTACGACTACATCGACGAGCGCCTCTTCGCCCACGCCATGGGCGCGAAGAACGCGGTCAGCGGCGTGCTGGGCTTCCTGGTGTCGCTGGCGGGCAGCGCGGTGGTGCGCTCGGTCCAGGCCCGGGGCAGCGTGCTTCTGGGGCATGTGGTCTACGCCCAGCAGCTCTTATCCTTCGCCGCGTTCCTGCTCATCGCCCTGCTCGCGCTGTACGTGCGCTTCGCCGTGGCCTCCATGCCCCGGGCGGAGGAGGCGCGAAGCTGACGACTTGCGCAAACAATTCACAAGAAAGGGCTTGTCTTTCCCGGAATATTATGCTATAATACATCTGTTTTGAAATCAGAGGCGGCGGAAAAATCCGCGTCGCCGTCAAGGAGGATATTACTTATGGCCGCATTGCTGGTTATCATCCAGATTTTCCTCATCATCTGCACGATCGTGCTGATCGCTTCCGTCCTGATGCAGCAGGGCAACACCGCCGGCCTCGGCTCGATCGGCGGCGGCGCTGAAACCTTCCTGGGCAAAAACAAGGCCAAGAGCTACGAGGGCAAGCTGGAGCTGACCACCAAGATCTCCGCCGGCGTGTTCGTGGTGCTGGCTATCCTGATGACCGCGCTGCAGTAAACCAACCCATCAACCGAAAAGCCAAGCCGTGGCAAGCGCCGCGGCTTTTTGTGCTGCCTGAATGAATTGCTCCCATGACCATACCCTCGTGAAACAGCCGCCTTCCCTGACAATTCAGACGCGAAAACGCGGTTTTTGAGCAAAAACAACTGACAAACGCCCCGAAATACGCTATGATCTCCCTGTCGCGCGGGAAGGAAGCGCGGCGATGAACCGGCCCGCAAGGGCCTCACGACCCGGAAGGAGATGCGAATGATGAAAAAGACTTATCTGCCGATTGCCGCGCTGGCGCTGGTTGTGGTGCTGCTGGTCGCGGGCTACGCCACCATGACCGTGCGCGTGCCCACCGGCTACACTGCCATCGTGACCACGTTTGGCCGAGTGGAGGACTACACGCTGGAGGCCGGCTTCCACTTCAAGAGCCCCGTGCAGAACGTGGTGCTGATGGACAATCGGATCCAGAAGGTCAGTTTCACCACCCAGGCCTTCTCCTCCGACATCCAGCAGGTTGACATCGCGGGCAGCATCAACTTCAGCATCGACAAGCAAACCGCCATGCGGCTCTACAGCGGCATCGGCGTGAACTACTTCGAGAACCTGCTGCATCCCCGCCTGCTGGAGACCATCAAGAGCGTCATCAGCGCCTACACCGCCGAGGAACTGATCGGGAAGCGCGACACGCTCTCGGACTCCATCGTGGATCAGCTGCGCGAGCAGATGAAGGACTACGGCGTGTCCATCGAGTCGGTGAACCTGGAGGACATCGACTTCACCGACGCCTTCACCGACGCCATCGAGGCCAAGCAGGTGGCCACGCAGCGGGCCCTGCAGGCCAAGGTTGAGCAGGAGCAGAAGACCATGGAAGCGCAGGCCGCCGCCGAGCGCCAGAAGATCGACGCCGAAGCCGCCGCCGAGGTGGCCCGCATCCAGGCCGAGGCCGCCCAGTACGCCGGCGAGAAGGAAGCCGAGATGAACCGCAAGCTGGCCGAATCCCTCACCAGCGACCTGGTGCGCTACTATCTGGTTCAGAAGTGGGACGGCGCCATGCCCCGGTTCATGACCGGCTCCTCCGACAGCCTGATGCTGGACATCACCGGCGCGCTGGCGGACGCCGAGGAATAAAAGAGCTTACATAGACGCGCGGCGCCGGGTGAAATGTCCGGCGCCGCGGTTTTTATTTGGCTCATCCGTGAGGCGGAAGGCGGCGCGGACCCTGTCAGGCGTCCTGCCGCGTCAGATCCTTCACCCACTTGTACTTCCTGAACCGATACATCACCCAGGGGATCTTGCCCACCTCGTCCAGGCAGGTGCAGGCGTACACGGCCAGCACCGGCCAGTGGAACACGAAGGCGCCCAGCGCCGCCAGAGGCACGGCGATGCCCCACATGCACACCGCCAGGCTGTACATGTCGAAGATGGTGTCGCCGCCCCCGTCCAGCACGCCGTTGATGGTGACCGTGTTCACGGCCCGGCCGATCATGTACACCGCCATGATGACCATCATGCCGGTCAGGTGCGCCTGGGCGGCGTCGGTCAGGATGACCATGCGCACCACCAAGGGCGTCAGCGCCAGCACGATGGCCGTGGAGGCGAAGCCGATCACGTAGGAGATGTTCTTCAGCCGGATGCCGTAGATCTTGCCCTTCTCCAGCCGGCCCGCGCCCAGCTCGTTGCCCACCATGATGCCCGCCGCGCTGCCGATGCCGTTGCACAGGCAGCAGATCAGATCGCGCACCACCGCCGCCACCGAGTTCGCGGCGGCCGCGTCCGCGCCCATGTGGCCCAGGATGGCGGTGTAGGAGGTGAAGCCCACGCCCCACAGCAGGCCTCCGCCCAGCAGCGGCAGGCACTGGCGGCGGAAATCCGCGCCCAGGCCCCGCAGCTTCTCGAAGAACCGGCTCCAGGCCGGGCGCACGTAGTCCGCTCCCCGGCACAGGATCAGGCACATCCCCAGTTCCACGACCCGGGACAGGGTGGTGGCCAGCGCCGCGCCCCGGGCCTGCATGCGGGGCGCGCCCAGCAGGCCGAAGATGAACACGGCGTTCAGGGCGATGTTCAGGAGCACCACCGTGGAGCTGATCACCGCGCTGGGGGTCACATGGTCGGTCACCTTCATCATGGTCAGGTAACACTGCGACACACCCGTGATGAGATACGACCAGCCCGCGATGCGCAGGTAGGCGCTGCCGATCTCGATCAGCGGCGCGTCGTGGGTGAAGATGTGCATCAGCGCCCCGGGCGCCAACTCGCAGGCCGCGAAGAAGGCGATGGACACCAGCCCCACGGTGCGCAGCATCAGGTTGAACAGGCTCTGCATGGTGCGCCTGTCCCCCTTGCCCCAGTACTGCGCGCCCAGGATCGCCCCGGCGCCGGCCATGGAGCCGATGATCATGTTCTGCACGAACTGGATCTGCGTCGCCAGCGACACGGCGGTCATCTCGTCCTGAGCCACCCGGCCCAGCATCAGCGCGTCCCCCGCGGCCACGGCGGCCAGCATCAGGCTCTGCAGCGCGATGGGCAGGGCCAGTCGATAGAGCTTCCCATAAAAGGCCTTCTTTTCCGCGTTCATGCGGCTTTCACTCCCGCTTTTCAAGTATCGCCCGGTCATCCATTCCCGCGCCGGGCACCTGTTCCCTATTCTAGCATACATTCGCCCATATTTCCACCCCCGAAAACGCGCCCTTGACGCCCGGCGCGAAGCAGGCTAGAATAAGAGCATCCCACTTGACGAACGGAGCGTGACCCCGCGTGAATCAGACCGAACGCTTTGCCTTTCTCATCCGGGCCCTGCAGGAGGAGATGCCCGAGTACCGCGACGTGCGCGTGCCTGCCCTGCCGGAACAGCGGTGGCGGCTGCTCAGGAGCCTCATGAACCTGCGGGAGCCCATGCCGGCGGGAGAGGAATTTCTGCGGGTGCAGGACGAATGTCTCCGGCAGATGACGAAGGACAAGGGCGTGGTGGACGCCATGTCCCTGCCGCCCTGCGCAAGAGACCCCCGCCTCGTCCTCTGGCAGGGCGACATCACCACCCTCTCCTGCGACGCCATCGTCAACGCCGCCAACAGCGCGCTGCTGGGCTGCTTCTCCCCCTGCCACGGCTGCATCGACAACATCATCCACACCATGAGCGGCGTGCAGCTGCGCCTGGCCTGCGCCAGGATCATGCGCGCCCAGGGTCATCCCGAGCCCACCGGCCAGGCCAAGATCACCCCCGGCTTCAACCTGCCCGCCCTCTACGTGCTGCACACCGTGGGCCCCATCATAGAGGACGAGGTGACGGAGGAGGACGAGCGGCTCCTCGCCTCCTGCTACCGGTCCTGCCTGAGCCTGGCCGCCGAAAAGGGGCTGCGCTCCGTAGCATTCTGCTGCATCTCCACCGGCGTGTTCCGCTTCCCCGCCCGGCGCGCGGCGGAAATCGCAGTGGACACCGTGGCGGCGTTTCTGGAAGAGCCGACCTCCGTGGAGCGGGTCATTTTCAACGTGTTCAAGGACAGCGACCTGGCCATCTACCAGAGCCTGCTGGAATAGCGAGGCCAAAACGAAAGGCGTCCGCGCGACTGATCTCAGCGCGGACGCCTTTTATGCCCGGATCAGGAGAAGAACTGGAACGCGGTGAAGCCCACGTACACGCACAGCAGAGCAATGCCCTGCCAGCGGTACAGCTTGCCCTTCACCAGCGCGGGCACGCACAGAAGCGCCATGACCGCCAGCATCACCGGGATGTCCACCACGAAGGAGGCGTTGACGCCGCCCAGCAGCTTCTCCGCCGGAATGGAGAAGGGCGAGATGGAAATCGCCGTGCCGGACACCAGCACGATATTGAAGAGATTCGCGCCGATGACGTTGCCCAGGGAGAGGGAGCTGTGGCCCTTCGCCAGGCTGGTGATGGCAGTGACCAGCTCGGGCAGGCTGGTGCCCAGGGCCACCATGGTCAGGCCGATGACGCTGTCCGGCACACCCAGGGCGGCGGCGATCAGCGTGCCGTTGTCCACCAGCAGCCGCGCGCCGACGGCGATGAGCGCCGCGCCCACCACCAGCAGCCCGATTGCCTGCCAGACCGGCTTCTCCTTTGCCTCGTCGGCGCTTTCCTCCGCCTCCGCGCTTTCGGGGTGCTTCATCATCTGGCGAACGGTCACGATCATGTACGCCGCGAACATGGCCAGCAGCATGAAGCCGTGCCACCGCTCGAAGCGCCCGTTGCCGCAGGCGATGGCGGTGTATACCGCCGCGCTCACGAAAAACGCCGCCGCCGGCAGAACCAGCGATTTCCTGTTCACGCCGCCGGGCCGGATGGCCGCCGTCAGCGCCGCGATCAGGCTGGTGTTGCAGATGACCGAGCCGATGGCGTTGCCATAGGAAATGCCGGCGTTGCCCTCCATGGCCGCCTGGGCGGACACCATGATCTCCGGCAGCGTGGTGCCGATGGAGACCACCGTGGCGCCGATCAGCAGCTCCGGCAGGCGAAAGCGATGGGCGATGTCCACCGCCCCGTCCACAAACCAGTCGCCGCCCTTGATGAGCAGCACCAGACCCAGCAGAAACAACAGCACGGGAATCAACATGTTTTATTCTACCTCCTCCGCGTGAAAGCGGGCCGCCGGGACGAGCCCGGCAGCCCTTGCGCGGCTTCACAGATTGGCCTTGATGGCCTCGATCAACTCCTGATACTCCGCGTCCGACAGGAATTTCTCCTTCGGGTTCATGGCGAACACGCCGCCCCACTCGTAGCCGTCCTTGTACTTGGGCACCAGGTGGAAGTGCAGGTGATGGCCGGTGTCGCCGTAGGCGCCGTAGTTGATCTTGTCCGGATGGAAGGCCTTGTGCAGCGCCTTCGCCACGCGGTCGATGTCCGCGAAGTAGGCGTTCCTCTCCTCGTCGGTCAGCTCCACGAACTCGCTCACGTGCTTCTTGTGAGCCACGATCACGCGGCCCTTGTGGCTCTGCTCCTTGAACAGGATCAGCTTCGAAGACGGCAGATCGCAGATCTTGATGCCGAACTCGTCCAGCGGCTCTCCCTCAAAGCAATACGCGCAGCCCTTGTTGTCTACCATGGTCTTTTCCTCCTTCATATTATGTCGTCACAGGGTGTCCTCTTCAAACAGCTCGCTTCCCTCGCCCAGCCGCCAGACGGATTTGAACCCCGCCCGCCGGATCAGCGCCAGCGCCTCCTCGAAGCCGCAGGTGAGCTTCTCCGCGTCATGGCAGTCGCTGCCCAGGATCACCCGGCCGCCCAGCTCGCGCCAGCGCAGGAGCTGCGGGTAGTCCGGATAAGGCCGGGTGCGTCGTCCCCGGGCGATGGCCCCGGTGTTCACCTCCAGCAGCCGCTGCCCGTCGCAGATCGCCTCCAGCGCCTGGAGCGAAACATCCATATACGCCGGGTCGCTCTCATCGAAGAAGCGGTTGTCCTCGTTGAACTTGCAGATCAGGTCGTAATGAACCACCACGTCCGGCCGGTTCTTCTGGCACATTGCCACCACCCGGTCATAGTAGGCCCGGGCCATGGCCAGCGCGTCGCCGCCGAAGCCCTCACGCAGCATCCGCTCAAAGCAGACCTCGCTGTGGTCGATGGGGTGATTCACTCCGTCCTGCCCGTCCAGATAGTGCACCGCGCCCAGGCGGTAGTCGTAGGGAACGGAGCAGTAGCCAAAGTAGTCCTGCTCCACGCCCAGCCAGATCTTCATCCGTCCCTCGTGCAGGGCCGCCACCCGCCGCACCTCCGCCGCGTAATCCGGCTCGCTCTGGATGCCGAAGGCGTTGTTGGTCTGACGCCCGTGTCCGGAAAAGCCCAGCGACACCAGCCCGAAATCCCGGGCCCTCTGCGCCATGTGCTCGATGGTATCCTTCCCGTCGCAGAACACGCTGTGCGTGTGGCAGTTGGACAGCTTGATCATAAATACCTCGCTTTTTCAATGGGGAATTTGTTCAATGGGGAATGGGGAATGGGGAATTTTGTATTGCTCTCAACCTCATCCGTCCCGGCTTCGCCGGGCCACCTTCCCCAGAGGGGAAGGCTTCCCTCTAACGCTGCGTTAATCCGTGCCTTCCCCTATGGGGAAGGTGGCGCGTAGCGCCGGATGAGGTCGTAACCCTGAGGGCAAACTAAAATTCCTAATTCCTCATTCCTAATTCCTAATTGAACTCAAACCTTTCCTCCGTCGTCGTTGAGCCGCAGCCGCATGTCTCCCGCAAGATACAGGGAGCCGCAGATGAGCACGACGCCGTCCTCGCCGGCCAGCGCCCGGGCCCGGGCCATGGCCTGGCCCTCGTCCTGAATGGCTTCCGTCGTCAGGCCGTGGACGTTCAGCCGCGCGGCCAGCTCCTCGCAGGGCATGGCGCGTTGATAGGCGATCTGCGTGGCCACGGCAGCATCCGCGATGGAGGCAAACACCGCCGCGCACTGGTCGGTGTCCTTGTCCTTCATCATGCCCACCAGACACACCAGACGGCGATCCGGCAGGAACTCACGAACATACTCCGCCAGCGCCCTGGCGCCGTGGGCGTTGTGAGCGCCGTCGATCAGGGTGTGTTCGTCGATCCATTCCAGCCGGGCGGGCCACACGGCCTTGGCAAGGCCCTCCATGGCTTTCGCCTCGTCCAGCGCCCAGCCCTTTTCGCGCAGCAAATCCAGGCCCGCCAGCGCCAGGCAGGCGTTGTCCACCTGATGCCGCCCGGCCAGGCCGACGCGGGCATGGTGTCCGGCGAAGTCGAATTCAGCGCCCCGGGCGTGGCAGCGCAGGTTTTCCACGGGCATGTCGCTCAGATCGGTAAGCGGGGCGCTTTTCTCCGCCGCGACCCGGTGAAACACCTGCCGCACGGATTCCGTCTGCTGCCGCTGTACCGCCGCGGGCACGCCGGGTTTGATGATGCCCGCCTTCTCGAAGGCGATCTGCTCCAGGGTATCCCCCAGCTGTTTGGTGTGCTCCAGGCCAATGGGGCCCAGCAGGCAGATTTCAGGGTTTATGACGTTGGTGGCGTCCAGCCGGCCTCCCAGGCCCACTTCGATCACCGCCGCGTCCACGCCCTCCTCGGCGAACC